>JALQUQ010000256.1 GCA_023263735.1 Paracoccaceae bacterium
TCCGCTCAAGGTTTACGCCTATCAATACGACCTTGCCTGCAACGGCTATGAGGTGATTTCGGGCGGCATCCGCAACCACAAACCGGAAATCATGTACAAGGCCTTTGAACTGGCCGGTTACCCGAATTCCGAAGTGGACAAGCGCTTTGGCGGCATGGTCAAGGCGTTCAAATATGGCGCACCGCCCCACGGCGGCTGTGCGGCGGGCATTGACCGGTTGGTCATGCTGTTGGCCGATACCTCGAACATCCGCGAAGTCATCATGTTCCCGATGAACCAGCGGGCCGAGGATTTGTTGATGAACGCGCCAAGTGAACCCACCAACGAACAGTTGCGCGAATTGCGGCTGCGCGTTTTGCCGAAAGAGGCGTGATGTATCAGGCTTCGGTCCCGGTTTTTCGTCACTACTTGGCCCAGATGTCGGCCATGGTGGAAAAAACGGGGCCGGGCACGCCCTATTCCGGGGCGCTGGATCATCAGATCGACACCAGTTTTTCAGCCGGCCAGCATTTTGCCACTGCGGCCGGTTTTTCCTTGCGCATCTGCTGCCCCTTGGCGGGGCGCGAGGTGCCAAACCTGCCCCGCGCGCTGGCCCCCCGTCTGGCAGTGGCGCGGGCAACCTTGGGCGCGATGAAACCCGATGAGTTCGAGGGGGCCGAGTCCCGCCGCATTCAGCACCGCGCGGGCGAGGCCGATCTGGACCAGTCCGCCACCGAATTTCTGCACCTCTATGGCATCCCGAATTTCTTCTTTCACCTGACCATGGGCTATGCGTCGTTGCGGGCGGCGGGTGTGCCCTTGGGCAAAGGGGATTTCGACGGCATGCACCATTATCCGCCGGGCTTTTCCTTCTAGGGGCGCGGCTTGCCGCCGATGCAACGCTTTCGCCATAACAGGGCGTGAATTCGGGGGCGCGGGCCCTTATCTTGGGGCGTGATCCCTTTTCCGATGACCCGTTCCGATGTTTGACCCAACCTTGGCTGCCTTTCGCTTTGGATTTGGCCTGCCCCTGCCGCAAGAGGCGCCGCAGTCACAGGCTCAGATGCTGGCGGCGCTGGATCAGCCCGATGCCATGGCGCAAAGCTTTACCGGCCCCACGACGGCCGTGCTTGCCCCCCTGCGGGCCGAGGCGCAAAAGGCCGAGCGTGACACTCGCCGCACGCGCGACAGTGCCAACCGGGCCGAGGCAAAGGCCGCGGCTGAACTGTGGCGCAAACTGTCGCGCGATCTGGCCAAGAGCGGGGCGCAGGCGGCAAAATCGATGCTGGCCCGCGCGGTAGAGACCCCCGATGGCCTACGCGAGCGGCTGGTGTGGTTCTGGGCCAATCATTTCAGCACAACCGCCCCCGACCGCCGCACGCTGGCCGTGCCGATGACCCTGATCGACGAGGCGATCCGCCCCCATCTGACCGCGCCCTTTGCCCAGATGCTGACGGCGGCCACGCTGCACCCGGCGATGCTCGATTATCTGGACCAATCGCGCAGCATCGGCCCCCATTCGCGCCGGGGCAGCCGCAACGCCAAGGGGTTGAACGAAAATCTGGCGCGCGAACTCTTGGAACTGCACACGATGGGGGCGGGCTCCGGCTATGCCCAAACCGATGTGCAAGAACTGGCCGAATTGCTGACCGGGTTGACGACCGGGCCCGGGGGCATGGAATTCGACCCCGACCGCGCCGAACCGGGGGCCGAGCGGGTTCTCGGCCGCACCTATGGATCGGATGCCCCGGCCGATCTGGGCCCGATCCGCGCTTTTCTGGCCGATATCGCCACCCGTCCCGAAACCGCGCGTTTCGTCACCGGGAAACTGGCGGTGCATTTTCTGGGCCCAACCTTGGGCACCAAAGCCGCCCCCGATCTGGCCCGGGTCTGGGTCGCGACGGGCGGCAATCTGAAAGCGGTGGTCACGGCGCTGATCCAATCCCCCCATGCTTGGACTGCGGGGGCCGAAAATATCCGCCGTCCGGCCGAGTTTCTGGTGGCGGCCTGCCGGGCGCTTGGGCTCTCGGGCGCACAGGTGGCGCGCATGGGCGACGGCCCGTTTCAGCGCCTGCTTTTGCAACCGATGGAAAAGATGGGCCAACCCTTTGGCGGCCCCCCCGGCCCCGATGGCTGGACCGAAGATCCCGCCTATTGGATCACCCCTCAGGGCATGACCACCCGGATCTTATGGGCAACGCTGGTGCCGGGGCGGTTGGTCCAACCCCTGCCAGACCCCGCAACGGTGATGGCCCGGGCCTTGGGGCCACGGGCCAGTGCCGCGTTGATCTGGGCCGTGCCCCGCGCTGACTCCCCCCGACAAGCGGTGGGCCTGATCTTTGCCGCGCCCGAATTCAACCGGAGATGACCATGGATCGTCGCCATTTTCTGTCGGGCCTGACCACCCTCGCCTGTTCCGCCGCCGCCCATCCGCTGACCACCACCGTCACCTTTGCCGCCGATGACAGCGGGCAAACCTTGGGCGAACATCGGCTGGTGGTCATCATCTTGCGCGGGGCGCTGGATGGGCTCGATCTGCTGCGCCCCCGCTTTGACCCCGATCTGACCCGGTGGCGGCCCGATCTGGCGGGCCGGGGCGTCTCGCTTTCCGACGGCTATGATCTGAACCCCAACCTCGCCGCCCTGCCAGACTTGTGGCACCGTCAGGAACTGGCCTTCGTGCAGGCGACCTCGACCCCCTATCGCCAAGCCCGATCCCATTTCGTCGGGCAAGATATTCTTGAGGCGGGCAGCGGGCTGGATGTGCCCGACCTTGCGCTCCGCGATGGCTGGTTGAACCGGTTTTTGCAGGCGTTTCCGGGGCTTGGGTCGGAAACCGCCTATGCGATCGGCGGGCAGATGGCCCTGATGCAGGGGCCTGCGCCGGTGCGCAACTGGTCGCCCGGGCTGCGCCTTGATGTCAGCGCCTCCCTCCAGCGGCTGCTGGATCACGTGGCCCATGACGACCCGCTGTTCCGCGAGGCGACGACCACCGCCCTGACCCTGACCAAAGACCTTGGCCCCCTGCGCATGGCCGAGCGTGAAGCGGGGAACGAGGTCGCGGCGGCGATCAATCTGGCCGATTTCGCGGCCGGACGGCTGCGCGGGGCCAGCCGGATCGCGGCCTTTTCGCTGGCCGGGTGGGATACGCACCGGGGGCAAGCCGCCGCCATTCGCGCACCGATGCGGCAATTGGAACAGATGATCCTGCGGCTGAAAACGGGCTTGGGCGCCGAGATCTGGGGCAAGACGGTGGTGATGGCCATCACGGAATTCGGGCGAATGGTGCAACAAAATGGCTCGGGCGGCACCGATCACGGAACCGGCGGCACCGCGCTTTTGGCCGGGGGCGCCCTGCGGGGCGGCAAGGTCTTTGGCCCCTGGCCCGGCCTGTCCGAGGCCGATCTTTACGACCGCCGCGATCTGATGCCCACCTCGGACGTGCGGCTTTGGGCTGCTTGGGCGCTGCGCGGGCTTTACGGCATTGACCGGGGCGTCATCGAGTCAAAGGTTTTTCCGGGGTTGGAGATGGGGACCGACCCGGGGCTGCTGCGCGGCTGACGGGGCGGTGATTTCAGGGGCGGTGATTTCAGTTGCGCCCCGCCCCCGGCTTCGACATATCTGCAGCAAAACCGAAGGGGGCTTTTCAGATGGATGATACCGCGCGTCTTGGGCAATGGGTTGACAACTGGGCCCCCCCGGCCTTTCCCCCCCGGGCCACGATCGAGGGGCGGTTGGTCCGTCTGGAACCGCTTGACGCCGACCGCCATGCCGCCCAACTTTTCGCGGCCTTTTCCGGGCACGACTGGCTGTGGGATTACCTGCCCTATGGCCCCTTTGCCTCGGCCTCGGCCTATCATCGCTGGGTCAAAGAGATGCAGGGCAAAACCGATCCGGCCTTTTATGCGATCTGCGATCAGGACAGCGGGCAGGCTTTGGGCGTGGCGTCCTATCTGCGAATATCGCCCGAGGCCGGGTCGATCGAGGTGGGGCACATCTGCTTGTCGCCCGCGCTGCAACGCCGCCCCAGCGCGACCGAGGCGATGTTTCTGATGATGGACCATGCCTTTTCGCTGGGATATCGGCGGTATGAATGGAAGTGCAACGCGCTGAACCTGCCGTCCCGCCGCGCCGCGCAACGTCTGGGCTTCAGCTTTGAAGGCGTTTTCCGCAACCATCTGGTCGTCAAAGGCCGCAACCGCGACACAGCATGGTTCGCCATGATCGACAGCGACTGGCCCCCCCTGCGCGAAGCCTTTGCCGCCTGGCTTTCGCCCACCAATTTCGACGCCAACGGCAAACAGCGCGAACGTCTGGGCGATCTGACAGGCCTGGTGCGCGTGGCCTCCGACCCGGCGCTTTGATCTGGCAGGCTGATCCGAGGGGGAGGCGGGGAGCTGAAAACCCGCTCCCAACCCCAACCGCCGCCCCGCCCCTCTGATCCG
>JALQUQ010000257.1 GCA_023263735.1 Paracoccaceae bacterium
GATACGTTTTTTGTGCAAATTTATCCCATTCCGAAGTAAATACACACTTACCTCCCAACTCCTGAAGGTGGGGCTGATCGGGATGTCGGGGATTATCATCAACGACTCGATCGTTTTGATTTCGACCATCGACGAATATTCGGAAAAGCGGGGGCGATGGCCTGCCATTGTCGACGGGGTGTCGGATCGGCTTCGCCCGGTTCTGTTGACCACGCTGACCACGGTTCTGGGTTTGGCACCGCTGCTCTATGAGGAAAGCTCGCAGGCCGAGTTTCTGAAGCCCACGGTGATCACGCTGGTCTATGGGCTGGCTTTCGGCCTTTTGATCGTGTTGCTGGTCGTGCCCGCGCTTTTGGCGGTGCAAACGGATATCGAGCGGATGATCGCCTCGCTTCGCCGTGGGCTGCGACGTGGCCTTAGGCCGCTTCTTGGTCTGACGGTTGCCATGATCGCCGGGCTGTTTGCGCTGACCTTGGGCCCGGCCTTGGTTACCGGGGGAATGCCCGCTGTGCTGACCAAGGCAATCCCGTCGCTGTCAGGGGCGGGGGTTCCCCTTGCCTTTGCCCTGTTCGTGCTGGGGTCGGCTGCGGTGACTTTGGCGGGGTTGGGTTTGGGCAGTCTGCGCCGCAAGGCGCGTCAGTAACCGCTGTCAGGGCGCGGGGCAGCCCTGAATTTCAACCGCGCCGCGTTCGGACATGACCGTGATCCGCAGATCACTGCGATCCAGCGCAAAGGGCGCGGCATTGGGCGGCACCATTTCCGCGATTGCGGTCAGCGTGGATCTGTCTCGGCTGACCGTGGCCTCCGAGACCCAGATCCCCGGAATGCCGGGTTCGATGACGACATATTCCGCTCCCCCTTTGGGGGCCATGACCACCGTTGAGGTGACCCGCAATCCGTCGCGGATCGGTTCGATCTGACAGGAGATCGCGCGCACCTGCGCCTCTTGCGGCGTTTTGGGCTGCGATTTCAGCGCCGCAACGATGATCGGGTCCTTGGACCCGCCCACCGGCAATTCGGCCGTCAGTTCAAGAAGGGCGGGCAGGCAGATATCCTTGCAAATTCCCAGATCGATGCGCGCTTGCAAAAGGACGGGGCGCTTGGGGTCTTTGGCCACCACCTCGATCGGCAAAACGAGACCATCGTGATAGCCGACCGACAGCGCGCCATTGGTCAGAAAGACCTCGGGCGCGGGCCAGTGGAACCGAACCGAGTCCAGATTTTGCGATCCGGTCCAATCGAAACTGGGGGGGATGCCCGCATCCCCCGGGGCCCGCCAATAGGTTTTCCACCCAGCGGCAAGTTGCATTTCAAGCGCGGCGAAATGCCGGCCCGTGCCCGGTTCGCGCCACCCCGGGCGAAAGTCGGCGATCAACACATCGGATTGCTGAAAAGCTTCGGCCTGAACCATGGGTCCAAGTCCAATCAAAAGGGCGAGCGAGGTGAGCATATTGCGGATCATGGGGTGAACATAATCAAGCCCGCGGCGGTGGAAAGTCACAAAGACGGGAAGCGATACGCACAATCCCCCCCTTGAGGCTTGGGCGCATCACAGGCAAGCTGGCGGGGGCAGGTGGAAAGATGTGGCGATGGAGCTTGGCGGCAAACTGTTGATTGCGATGCCCGGGTTGGAAGATCCGCGCTTTGACCGCAGCGTGATCTTGATCTGTGCGCATTCGCCCGATGGGGCGATGGGGTTGATCATCAATAAACCCCTCTCGGAATTGGATTTTGCGGGCTTGCTTGCGCATCTGGACATTGCGCGTGCGCCCAACGGGCGCGAGATTTCGGTTCAATTCGGGGGGCCGGTGGAACGGGGGCGGGGGTTCGTTCTGCATTCCACCGATTACCCCCTGCGCGCCGGGTCGATGGAGGTGCCGGGTGGCTATCGGATGACGGCAACGCTGGATATTCTGGAAGACCTTGCCCAAGGTGAAGGGCCAGCGCAGGCCCTGCTTGCCTTGGGCTATGCGGGTTGGGGGCCGGGCCAGTTGGAAAATGAAATCCAGCACAATGATTGGCTGATCTGCGACGCGACAGAGCCTTTGATCTATCAGGCCGATCACGGCGCAAAATGGAAGACGGCGCTGAAATCGATCGGGATCGACCCTCTGTCCTTGTCGGCCATTGGTGGGCGGGCCTGACCGCCCGCTGCGTGATCTTGCGGCGCGCCCTGCGGGCGCAAGGTTTTTGCCTCGGGATTGGCACTGCCGCGCCAATCCCTCAGGGCATTACCCCTCGCCGTAGGGAACCCAGATGGTCTTGATAGAGGTGGCCTGACGCAGGAACGCGCGGCCTTGGGCGGTGGGGGCCATCCAATCCCGCGCGCGGCCGGTGTTGACCCAGGTTCTTTTGAGATTGGTGGCCGAGTCCCGCTCGATCTGGGCCGACAGGTCGGTGGAGGAAAAGCTCCAGACCGCGTCGATATCCATATGCCCGGCCAGAGCTTTGGCAAGTTCGGCGTGGGACCCGGTCAGGATATTCACCACCCCCGCCGGCACATCGGAGGTTTCCAGAACCTGATAAAAATCGGTCGCGGCCAGAGGGAACGGCTGGGACGCGACCAGCACAGCGGTGTTGCCCATGGCGATCGCGGGGGCCATGACCGAAATCAGACCCAAAAGCGGGGCCTCATCCGGGCAAAGCGCGCCGATCACGCCCACAGGTTCGTTCATGGCAAGCGCCACGCCGCGCAGGGGCACCGATTTCGCCTGACCGTCGAATTTGTCGGCCCATGCGGCATAGGTGAAAAGCCGGTTGATGGCCGCCTCGACCTCGGCCTCGCCCGATTTGCCGGTCATATCCCGGAGGCGGGTTGCAAATTCGTGGGCCCGGGCCGACAGGTTTTCGGCGATGTAATACAGGATCTGGGCACGGTTGTGCCCGGTTGCCTTGCCCCAGCCTTTGGCGGCATGGGCAGCCTCGACCGCGTTGCGCAGGTCTTTGCGGTTGGCCAAACCGATCTGGCCAAGCAGCTTGCCCCTTGGGCCATAGATCGATTGGGTATAGCCGCCATCCGGGCGGGCCTGTTTACCGCCGACGAAAAGCTTGGCGGTGCGGTCCATGCCTTCGACGATGGGGTCTGCAGGCGCGGGAAAGGCCGCCACGGGTTTCAGCGCGGTGGTTTTCCCCGTCTCACGCAGATAGGGCAAAAGGCCTTCCCAGCCCCCTTCGCGCCCAAAGCCACTTTCGCGGACACCCCCAAAGCCTGCGGCGGCGTCGAACAGGTTGGTGGCATTGACCCAGACCACGCCCGCCTTGACCTTGGGGGCCATATCAAGGGCAAGGTTCACATTTTCGGTCCAGATGCTGGCGGCCAGCCCGTATCGGGTGTTGTTGGCCAATTCCACCGCCTCGGCCGGGGTGCGGAAGGTGATCGACACCAGCACCGGACCAAAGATTTCATCCTGCATCAGGGGGCTGGCAGAACCCAGCCCGGTGATCAGCGTGGGCGGGTAGAAACAGCCCTGAGGGATGGGCGTGTTTGCCACATATTTTTCGCCGCCCGACCCGTCAACCAACCGGGTGATCGTGTCCAATTGCACCGTGTCGGCGATGGCCCCCATGTCGATGCATTTGTCGAGAGGGTCGCCCACGCGCAGGCCATCCATCCGGCGCTTCAGCTTTTCATGAAAGCGGTCGGCGATGCCTTCCTGAACCAAAAGGCGCGATCCGGCACAGCACACCTGACCCTGATTGAACCAGATCGCATCGACCAGACCCTCGACCGCGCTGTCGATATCGGCATCGTCAAAAACGATATAGGGGGATTTTCCGCCCAGTTCCAAGGTCAGGGCCTTGCCCGTTCCCGCCGTTGCCTGACGGATTTTCTTGCCCACCTCGGTCGAGCCGGTAAAGGCGATCTTGTCCACATCAGGATGGGCCACCAGCGCCGCGCCGGTGGCACCATCGCCGGTCACGATGTTCAAGACCCCCTTGGGCAGGCCAGCCTCACGCGTGATTTCCGCGAACAGGAGGGCCGTCAGCGGCGTATATTCGGCAGGCTTCAGGACGACCGTATTGCCAGCGGCAAGGGCGGGCGCAACCTTCCATGCCAGCATGAGCAGCGGGAAGTTCCATGGGATCACCGCGCCACAAACGCCCAAGGCATCGTGGCCGGGCAATTCGGCCTCCAACAACTGGGCGAGGCCCGCGTGATAGTAGAAATGGCGCGCGACCAGCGGGATATCGACATCGCGGCTTTCGCGGATCGGTTTGCCGTTGTCCATGGTTTCCAGCACGGCCAGCAGGCGCGCGTGTTTCTGAACCAAACGGGCAAGGGCGTAGAGATATTTGGCGCGGGCGTGGCCGGGCAGTCTGGCCCATTTGGGTTGGGCCCGGCGGGCCGCGCTGACGGCGGCATTCACGGC
>JALQUQ010000258.1 GCA_023263735.1 Paracoccaceae bacterium
GCATCATGGCCATGACCGGCCATGCCCTCGCGCCCGATCATCACCGTGCCCTCAAAGGCATTGAGGCGGGCGATCAGATCGGCGCCGGCACTGGCCTCGGCACCATTGACGGCAGCCGCCAGTTGTTCGGCCTCGGCGCGGCCCAGACCCATCGACTGGAACGTGGCGGGCAGGACGAGGCTTTCGCCCGAACAAAGCTCGACAAACCAACCATGGTCATCCTTGCGCAAAAAGGCGCGGCCACCATTGCCGTCCTGGCTCCAGCCCGCAACGGCGACGGTGCCTTGCACGGTAATCGGCGCAACGGTCAGCGGCGCCTCGGGTCGGTCGAACTGGGCCTTGAGCAGTGCCTCGATCTGTTCGGCGTCGGTGCCACCCGCAACCGACATCGGGCCGTCGGTGTGCGCGTGGCCCATCGCCGCATGATCCATGGCGCCGTGGTTCATTGCGCTATGGTCTATGGCGCCGTGATCCATGCCGTCCGACGGGTCCACCATGAATTCGATGTCAACGCGCCCGGCATGTTCAAAGATCAGCGTGGCGGGGACCATGTCGCCTTCGTGCAGGGGGGCGGACAGGCCCATCAACATGACGTGCATGGCGCCTTGTTCGAACAAGACCGTGTCATCGGCGGGGATGTCGACACCCTCCAGCGGCAGCATCCGGGCGACGCCATCGGCGCTGACTTCGGTGCGGTGCAGCGTTGCGGACTTGGCAATCCCCACTTCGACGCCAATCAGGCGATCGGGATGATCGCCGTTGTTGGCGATGGCCATGTAGCCCGCGGCGGATGGGGCTTTCGCGGGAGGCAATGGGATAGCCGGATGGATGATCTCCAGATCGCCGGACATGATTTCATGGGCTTGGGCCATGGGCGAAAGCAGCAGCGCCGCCGCAAGCCCGATCACGAGCGTCTTCATTTTACGTTTCCTTTCCTGAGGTCTCGCGGGAAATGGGGGTCTTGAACTTTGGGCCGAAAAGGCCCCGCCCGGCTCTGGGTTGCCGGGCAGGGCAGTGCCGACCGCGACGCCACGTGGCGTGGGCCGGTCAAGGTCAGCAGAGTGTGGGACGCCTCCCATTGCGGACCTTGTTCTGGTCAATTCTCGATGTCCGGCGGCATCATCCGATGGGCACGCGCGGCGTGACCCTCGGGCCATGGGTCGGAAGTGGCGGGGTTCGTCAGAAAGCCTTCGTCGGTGAGGCTTTCCAGAAAGGCGATGATGTCGTCGATTTGGGCCTCGGTGATGGTAAAGCCTGCAATCAAGCCGTCTTTCATCGGATGGCCGGGCGCACGACCTGCGTTGGCGTAATGGGCAAGCACGCCGCGCAGATCCGGGATCGAACCGTCGTGCATATAGGGTGCGGTCACGGCCACATTGCGCAGCGATGGCGTGCGGAAGCGCCCTGCATCCTCGGGGCGGCCCGTGATCTCGATCAGGCCCGGCAAAGCTGCCGGGTAAGGATCATAAAGGCCCGTATTGTGAAACCCGACCTCGGGCTGCGCCGTGCGTGCCGTTTGCAGATTGTCGGTGAAGAGAATGCCCTGATGGCAATGATAGCATTCGAACGGGTGATCGAAGAACAGATCCTCGCCGCGCTTGGCCGCGTCGGAAATCGCATCCGCTTCGCCCCAGTATTTGAAACGGTCATAGGGGCTATCGACCGAGATCAGGCTGCGCTGAAACGCCCCCAAGGCGCGCGTGATCGTAAAAAGATCGGGTGCGGGGTGGTCGGGAAAGGCCGCCGGAACAGCCGCCGCATAATAGGGATCGGCCGCCAGACGCGCGAAGATTTCTTCCTCGCGGCCCACGCTGCCCATCTCTTCGGGGCTTTCGCCAAAAAGCGGCACCAGCGCCTGAAATTCAAGGCTGGACATATGCGGATTGGCCCAGGTCAGCACCGGAGAATATCCGGCGTTGGCCAGACCCGGCGCGTTCTTCGCTCCGGTGATGCCGTCGATGCCGATGGCCGTTGCTCGCCCGTCGGTAAAGGCGCGCGCCTGAACATGACACGACGCGCAGGCGACGGTGCCATCACGCGACAGACGCGCATCGTAGAAAAGGTGACGGCCCAGTTCCACCTTGGCCGCCGACATGGGGTTGTCGGCGGGCACGGGCGGCGGCGGCATCCAGGCGGGCAGCGGCCAGACATAGGGGTCAGCCGAGGCGGCAAACGCCCCGGCCCAGATCATGGCCGCCGCCGGAATGACCCAGCGGCGCATGTCTGTCACCGCATCGAGATCAGCGATTGGGTGCCAGCCGGCACATCCATATAGGGCAGGCCAAGCTTGGCCATCACGGTCATGCAGTCGGCGTCACCGGGGAAAGACATGCAGCCCGGCGCGGTCTCGGGCGTATTCACGGTCAGATCGGCCTCTGCAACGACGGCAGCCGGATCAACGACCACCGTATTCTTTGCCGGATCGAACCCGTCGAGGCGAACCTCGATCCGGTTCTCGTTCTTGCAGGCCGAGGGGGCCGAGGTCTTGGAGGCCGCGTCGCACATGGTGGAGCCCAGATGCAGGAACCAACCCTTGGCACCGCCATGGCCCGAGCCCGCAGACATGGCCATCGTGTCCATCTTCATCCCGGCGGGCATCATGTCGACGCGCACGAACTTGTAACCGCCTTGCCAGTTCCAGAACATCGCCGTGGTGTTCAAGGGCGCGGGGGCCAGCGTCGGATCGACGTGGTTCTGGTCAAACGGAACGCCCACGGTAAAGACGAGGCCCGTATAGCTGCCTTCGGGCACCGTTCCGGTCAGCGCGGTATGGGTGCCCTGCGTGCCGTTGGTGCAGGCGCCGGTCGCGTCCTCGAAATCAAGTAGCGCAAGATCGCCCAATTGCCACTGACCGTCCTGGTCAAGTGCGATGGGTTGCAGGGTGCCATCGGCGCGAACCAACGCCGCATTCGAGACGAACATACGGAAATCGCTGGCAGCAACATCTGCGCCCGAGGACCCAAGACCGGAGAAGGTTTCCGCACAGGTGAACGGCTTTCCGCCGATTTCAGCGGCAAAGGGAAGGGTGACGGACATGTCGCCCGCGAAAGCTGGCGCAGCGAAAGTGGCGGCGAAAGCCGCGAAAAGAGCGTGTTTCATGATTAGCCTCTGGCTTGCCGCATCAGGCGCGGCCGGTTTCATTGATCGAAGTCGTGGAAATCGATCAGGCCAGAGGGGGCGCCCTCATCCCGCGCGCGGGGTCAAGAACGGTGCGGATCGCGCGGCTTTCCCGCGGGGCGACCACAGTCGCAACATAGACATAATTGACGGCGGCAACGCTTTGCGGCGCATCCGGCAGCATCGCGGACCCAACGATGTGACAGGCCGGGCAATCGGCATGGATTTCCTTGCCGTCAGCCCCCAAATCGCTGCAAATGTCAGAAAGGGCGCCACCGGCCAGAACATAGGCCTCGATGGCGGTGTCAGACGTGCCCGGAATGCGATGCGCAAACCCCGTCGCGACAAGCGCGAGGGTCAGCAGGGCAATCAAGAAAGCCCCGTGGATGTTGTGAACACTCCGTTTGAACATTGCGTCTTATTGCCGAAAAATCCATCAATGCGCAAGTTCAGAAGCGGGCGAGCAGCAGAGAAATGGCCCCCGCCCTCTGGCGAAACTGTCGGGGGAGGCGCGTGTTTGGCCGGAATGCCACAGCCTCTGCCAAGAGACGATGGCCGCGCGAACCCCGTTCAGGCGTCATATCGGATCGTGTTGCGGGCCTCATGATACGGCTCACCCCGCTGCCGCGTCGGAAGGGGCGCTCCAATCCGGGTCTCTTGCGACAAGTTCGACGGTGTTGCCGTCGGGGTCAAAGGTGAAAACCCCGCGCCAACCCACCCAGTCGAAGTGTTCCACGTGGTACTCTTGGCCCAATTTTTCATACCATCCGATGACGGCCTCTTGCTCCTCCCATGGCAGGCTAAGTGCAAGGTGATGCAGCGATGAGCCGGGACCCGTCGCAGGGGGCACCTCGCCCGCCCGTGTTCGGCCTGCGGCTTCGATGTCATGGCGGAACAGGGCCAGCACCGCTGTATGGCCGCCAAACCCCTCGGCAATGCGAAGAAAGACGATACGCCCGTTTTCGGGATCGTTGAGCGGTTCAAGCCCGATGACATCGCGATAAAAGGCGACCATAGCGTTCAGATCAATACAGCGGATCGCAATTTCGCCCAAGGCGCGGACTGTGAAACCTCGGTCAGACATGGAACTTCTCCTCCTTTTATGACAGGGCGCATTGGCGCGCCATTTCGGATCGGCGGCACATTTGATCTGGTCGCTGTCAGACCGGGTTCCTTTGACAGAGCAGCCGGAGGCAAAACGCCGTCTCGGCAAGGATCGTCAAAAGATAGGCCGGTGC
>JALQUQ010000259.1 GCA_023263735.1 Paracoccaceae bacterium
GTCGCGCATCACCCGACGGTCGGCCCAAAGCCTTGGCCTGAGCCAAGGGCAAAGCGTCTATGCGGTGATCAAGGCGGTGTCGGTCGCGCAGGAAAACGTGGGCGCGTGATCGCCCGGACTTAGGCGCGCGGGATCAACACGATCTGCACGCGCCGGTTTTGCGGGCCCATCGGGTCAGCCTCGGATTTCAGGCGTCTGGCCCCCAACCCGGTTGCCGTCATCCGGTTTTGCGGAAGGCCGCTAAGCAATGACACCGCATTGGCCACCTCATTCGCGCGCCGCCACGACAGATCAAGGTTATAGGCGTCTGACCCCTTGGCATCGGTGTGGCCAATCACGGCGATGGTATAATTGGAAAATTCCGGCGCGGCCAAGGTTTCGGCCAACAGCCGCAACTGGGCATATTGGTCGGTGCGAATTTCGGCCGAATTGTATTCGAACAGAATTTCCATGTCGATCGAGGGCAAGGGCGCCTGCGCGGCCGCAGCCTGTGCCGAAGACCCGTCTGCCGGGGCGGCCTTGACCGAAGCCCGATCCACGATCTTGATATTCACCACATCATCCAGCGAAAAATCGGTCGAGGATTTGAACCGGCTGTCGGTGCACGACGCCCGGTCCAACAAGCATTTTTTCAAGGTGTCAGCGTCGCTTGATTGGCTTTTCGCCGCCGTTTTCACCCCGGGCGCAACTGATCTGATGCGCATTCAGGTCAAGCGTTTCAAGCGGCGTTTCTTGGGCCAGCACGGGGGCCGCAAAGCTGGCAAAGGCAAAAACGACAATCCCCTGACGGACAAATTTCATGGCACGACCCTTTTTTCGCAATGCCTAAAGTCTAACCCGATGTTGGTTTCGGTCAACGCCTTAGTTCCCTGCTCAAGTTTTCCGGTTGCCCGCATCGGTTGACGCGGGATTGCCCCACCTGCCATGGTGCTTTCATCGATACTGTGCGGGGTTTGCGTTCGATGACGGTTTTTCGGCTGATGTGCTGTCTTGTGATGTCTGTGCTGGCCTTTCCGGCTTTTGCGGAAAAGCGGGTGGCGCTGGTGATTGGCAATGGGGCCTATCAACAGGTGACACCGCTGAAAAATGCCAGAAATGACGGGACGTTGATCGCGGAAAGCTTTCGCAGGACCGGGTTCGAGGTGACCGAGGCCTATGATCTGGACGAAGATGCGATGGGCGTCGCGGTGGATGCGTTTCTGGCCAGCGCCTCACAGGCCGATGTGGCGGCGGTCTATTATGCCGGGCACGGGGTTCAGGTGAACGGCGAAAACTATCTGGTTCCGGTGGATGCCAAGCTTTCCACCGAAAACGCGCTGGCCCGCGATTCGATTGCCTTGTCGCAATTGACCGAGGGGCTGACCCGCGTTCCGATTGCCCTGATCTTTCTGGATGCCTGCCGCGACAACCCTTTTGTCGATCTTTTGCAGGGGGCGGGCAGCCGCAGTGCCGGGGGGACGCGGGGTTTGGCCGTTGTGCGGCCCGAGGGGGATATGTTGGTGGCCTTTGCCACATTGCCAAACACCACCGCCTCGGACGGAACCGGGCGCAATTCGCCCTTTGCCGTGGCCCTGTCGCGCCATATTCCGGCAGGCGGGGCCGAGGTTTCGGTGATGATGAAGCGCGTGACGGCCGATGTGATGGCAGAAACGGGGGGCGCGCAACGCCCCCAGCAACTGACCCAGATGCAAAAGGAATTCTATTTCGTGCCGGGCCAATCCGACACGGCCCCCAAGACCGAACAGGAGGTTCGTTCGCTTCTCAGCGTCTATCCCGCGCGGGTGACGGCGGGTGAAGAAATCTCGATCGTGTCTGATATCGACGCCGGGTGCCGACCCGCGTTCTTTGCCCTGTCTGCCGGGGGGAAGATCACGCTTTTGCCCGCTGAATATTTTGCGGTTCATCCGATGCACGGGGGACAAACCCGGTACGAGATTTCGCCCGGATCGCAATATGCGCTGGTGGTCGAGCCCGAGGATGAAAAGGGCGTGATGCGGGTTGGCTATTTCTGCGATCCGGGTCTGGCCAAGGATGACCCCGCCCGATTGCAATTGCTTAGGGACATCCTTGTCCAAGTGAATGACGGTGTGGATGAGGGGACATCGGCCGACGGCACGACGCCGTTTCAATCGCGTCCGGTTGAAATCTTCTGATCCCCGGTTGGAACCTGAAACCCGGTCTTGATCCGGTCCATGGCCACGGCGGTCTTGAAGCCTTTGATATCCGGGTTGTTATAGAAAAACTCGCGGGTAAAGGATTCATAATCGGCCATGTCGCGGGCGCTGACGATCAGCAGAAAATCGGTTTCCCCCGTGATGTAATAGGCGCTCATCACCTCGGGGCGGTCGCGAACGGCGCGTTTGAACCGATCGATGATGTCTGACCTTTCGCGGGCCAGTTCGACCGAAACCAGCATGGTCAGCGGTCGCCCCAAGGCGGCGGGCGCAACGATCGCGACATCGGCCTCGATGATCTTGTCGGCCCGCATCCGCGCCAGACGGCGCTGGATCGACGTCGCCGACAACCCGACCAGTTCGGACAATTCGGCCCCGGTCAGTTGGTTGTTGGCCTGCACGTGATGCAGGATTTTTCTATCGATGCTGTCGATCATGTGGGATTTCTGCAAGTGGTGTGAAAACAAGCTGTTTATCTGCGTACAGGGGCTGATATTGCAGAAATTCTGCGCGAGGCAAAGTTAAACTCGGGGCATCGAAAGAGGATGCCATGCCCGATCTGCCTTTTACCCGCGCTGAATATGACCAACGACTGGCCCGCACCCGCTCTGCCATGGCGGAACGGGGATTGGATGCGATTTTCGTGACCGATCCGTCAAACATGCATTGGCTGACCGGCTATGACGGCTGGTCGTTTTACGTGCATCAGGGGGTGTTGGTGGGGCTGACCGGCGATCCGGTCTGGTGGGGCCGGGCGATGGATGCCGTGGGGGCGACCCTGACGACTTGGCTGCCCGCCGATCACATCCGGGGCTATGACGACACTTATGTGCAAAACCCCGCCAAACATCCGATGGAGGATCTGTCGGCCCTGATCCGCGAAAAGGGGCTGGAGCGGGGGGCCATCGGCTTTGAGCTGGACAATTACTATTTCACGGCGGCGGCCTTTTTGTCGCTGCAATCCAACCTGCCGCAGGCGGCGCTGAAGGATGCGACGGGGCTGGTCAACTGGCAGCGGGCCGTCAAATCGCCGACCGAGATCGACTTCATGCGCCGCGCCGCGCGCATCGTGGAAAACATGCACCGCGTGGTGGTGGAAAAGGCCGAACCGGGGCTGAAAAAGAATGAACTCGTGGCCGAAATCTATCGCGCCTCGGTTCTGGGGGCGGATGGGCATTGGGGCGATTATCCGGCCATCGTGCCCATGGCGCCTTCGGGCGTGGATGCCACCGCGCCCCATCTGACATGGGATGACCAACCCCTGCGCGCGGGCGAAAGCACCTTTTGTGAAATTGCCGGGGCCTATCGGCGCTATCAATGCCCGCAGTCGCGCACCCTGTTTCTGGGGACGCCCCCGCAGAAATATCTGGATGCAGAACAGGCGGTGCTTGAGGCGGTCGAGGCTGGTCTGGAGCAAGCCAAGCCGGGCAATCGGTGCGAAGACATCGCCAATGCGTTCAATGCCACGCTGAACCGGTTGGGATTTCAGAAAGACAGCCGCTGCGGCTACGCCATCGGCCTGTCGTATCCGCCCGATTGGGGCGAACGCACCATGTCGTTCCGTCGGGGCGACACTTCGGTGCTGAAACCGGGAATGACCTTTCACTTCATGCCCGCGCTTTGGCTGGACGACGGCGGGTTGGAAATCACCGAGCCGATCGTCATCACCGAAACCGGGGCGGAATGCCTGTGCCAGACGCCGCGCCAATTGTTCGTCAAGGGGTAGGTCGTGCGCAATAACCCCATCAGCCCAACCGTCGATTTTGAAAAGAACGGCGTACAGCATGGCCATTTGCGCCTGCCCTACAGCCGCAATGACAGCGCTTGGGGGTCGGTTCTTATTCCGATCACCGTGGTCAAGAATGGTGCGGGGCCGGTGGCCCTGCTGACCGGCGCAAATCATGGCGATGAATACGAGGGGCCGCTTGCCCTTTTCGACCTTGCCCAAAACCTGCGGGCCGAGACGGTCAGCGGAACCGTGATCATCATTCCGGCGATGAACTATCCGGCCTTTGCGGCGGGCACGCGGGTGTCGCCCATCGATCAGGTCAATATGAACCGGGCCTTTCCCGGGGCGCCGGATGGCACCGCGACGCAAAAGATCGCCGATTACTTTCAGCGGGTCTTGCTGCCGATGGCCGATGTGGTGCTGGATTTCCATTCGGGGGGCAAGAC
>JALQUQ010000025.1 GCA_023263735.1 Paracoccaceae bacterium
TTGCGATCGTGGATCACCGGGCGGTCCTGCACCGCGCCTTCGATCAGGACCTTGCTGCTCAGGTCCCAGTCAAAGCGGGAAAAGTACAAGATTGCCTCTTCCCCGACCGAAGACGGCAGAAAATCGGCCACCACCAAGACGCAGGCAGGATGGCCCGATTTCAGACCACGCTGACAGGCCTGCAAAACGGAACTGACCAAACCGTCGTCAAGCCCGGCCAAGAAAATGTCGCGCGTCGCGGTGGCTGAGGCGGGCTGCACGGGCAAAATCTTGGTCAATTCGGCAATCAGCGCCTCACGCACCTGCGGTTTGATGTCATCGCCCTGCGCGCGGGCCACGGCGGCTGCCAAAGCCTCGTGCCCCGGTTCCTTGGCAAGGTTGGACAATTCGGCCAGAGCGGCCGCCCCTGCCACGCCCCAATCCGACAAAACGCCAAGATCTTCGGTCGCGCCAAACCCCTTTTGGCCAAAGCGGGCCAATTGGCTTTGGGCCGAGATTTTTTCGGCATCGATCAGCGGCGTCATCCCCAGACCGGCCACACAGATGATGACCAAGGCCAGACGGATGTTGCCCTGCCGGATGTGCTGCATCCATGACCCGCCGCGCAGCACCGAACCGGCATAGGTTCCGCCATAGGCCAAGGCGACGGCGGCAACCATGGCTGCCAGAACCCGGTCCGGGGTCCAACCCAAGTTTGACACCCGCACCCACAGCCCCCAAGCCGCAATCCCCGCCATAACCGGCACCAAAAGGCACATCGCCCGCGCCGATTGCGCGATCACCCGGCCGTGCGCCGCATGGGTTTCATCCCGGTCGATGGCCGCGCTGATGACGCTGACCGACACCGCGACCAAGACAAGCAAAATCCCGGCGGGGCTAAGGAACTGGCGAAAATTCTCGGCCCCGTTGACGGTGATCGACACCAGAAAAACCAGCCCGACGAACAGGATAAAGGGCGCAAAGATCCGCACCAGACGGATGACCAAAATCGGAGAGATATAGGCATCCAACTCTTGAACCAAGGCCAGCCCCAGCCCCAAAAGCCCACCCACCAAAGGCAAGACGATAGAGGAATGATCCAACAGATCGCCGATCAGCGTCACGCCCACGGTCGACAGCAGCGCATCGGACAGTTGGATCAGCAAAAAGGACAGGCCCGCGAAAATCCAAGCGACCGTATAGCGGACAAAGATGCTCCACGCTTCCTGAAACAGGTGGCGATAATCCTTCCAATCGCTGGTTTGGACCACGATGTGAAACGGCAGCGGAATGGTGCACAGAATGAGCAACCCAAACAGCACCTGCGGGGCCTGAACCACCTGCCCGATCTGATCGGGGGCAAAGCGCAGGGTCGCCAACCCGTAAAGGGCCGTGGCCATCAGCATCTGCACAGCCGAGGATCGCAGCGATTTCAGCAGCGAAATCCGCCCGAACAGGATCAGGAAGCTGCCAAAGAACACCCCCACCGCGACAAAGCACAGTGTCAGCAGGCGGGCATTTTCAATCTGGTCTTGCCAATCGACCAGAAAATAAAGTGCCAGCCCCGCAATTGCGCCCGTCACCACAAGGATCAGGCGGCGATGGATAATGTCAGTCATCAAGACCCCCAGACCGCTTACTTGGCGCCAAGGGTATACCGCCCGCCCGTGCTGCGGTAGTCACGTTTCACCGCGTTCAAAAGTCGGTTGGAACGCCGCCCTCTTGCTTGCGTTGGGCCACAAAGCGGGTGAGATCTTCCTTGTGGGCGTCGTTCATTTCGGGCGGCGTGAATTCGGCCATGATCTGTTTATAGATCCGGTGCGCGCGCTCGGGTGTCCAGACCGCGCCATCGGCCTGCCATGCCTCATAGTTGCGCCAATCGCTGGCAAACGGCGCATAGAACGCGTTCTGATAGCGTTCTTGCGTGTGTTTGCAGCCAAAGTAATGCCCTTGCGGCCCGACCTCCTTGATCGCGTCAAAGGCCAGATCTTCGTCTTCGGTCGCGAAAGTCGCCTCTTCGAAATAGCGCTGGATCATCTGAAGGACTTCGCAGTCCATCACGAATTTTTCGGGGCTGGCGATCAGCCCGCCCTCCAGCCATCCGGCCGCGTGATAGACCATGTTGGTCTGGCTTTGCACGGCGGCCCACAGGCTGTTTGACGTCTCCCACATCGATTGGCCGTCGGGCACGTTGGCCGCGCAAACGCCCGAAGACCGCAGGGGAACACCGTAATAACGCACCAATTGCCCGGTGATTTGGGTGGCCCGCATATATTCCGGGGTGCCAAAAGCCGGGGCCCCCGATTTCATATCCACGTTGGAGGTAAAGGTGCCAATCGCCACCGGGCACCCGGGCCTGATATATTGCAGCAGGGCAATCGCCGACAAAGCCTCGGCAATCGACAGGGCCACGGCCCCCGACAGGGTGACCGGCGCCATGGCCCCAGCAAGGGTAAAGGGCGTCACCACCACCGGCTGCCCCCGCCGCGCCATGCGCATCGCCCCATCCAGCATCGGGTAATCGTGCTTTAACGGGCTGACCGAGTTGATGTTCGTGTACATCCGGGGCTTGGCTTCGAAATCGTCATGCGTCAGCCCCCCGGCCAGACGCACCATTTCCATCACATCTTCCACCCGCTCCGCCCCCAGGGAATAGGCGTGCACCACCTTATCCGTCAGGGTCAGCTTTTCATAAAGGCAATCCAGATGGCGAACCGAGGGGTGAATGTCGATCGGTTCGACCGGATAGCCACCCGCAATGTGGATGCAGTTGAAATACTGCGTCAACTTCATGAAGTCTTTGAACGTCTCGAAATCGCCCGACCGCTTGCCCCGCTCCAGATCCCAGGCATTGGGGGGCGAGGAGACGTTGACAAACAGCATGTATTTGCCGCCGACAATCACCTCGCGTTCGGGGTTGCGGGGGGTGATCGTGAATTGGCTGGGCGCACGGCGCACCATTTCCATCACGAAATCTTCGTCCATGCGCACATTGGTGCCGCGCACCAGACAGCCTGCCTGCTCCAAGATCTGGCAGGCTTCGGGGTTCAGCATCTCGATCCCGATTTCCGACAGGATGCGCATTGCCGTTTTGTGGATGCGCAGCATGCCCTCGTGGTCAACGGGCTCCGTCGGGCGATCCGGGTTGATGGGCAGGCGCCACGGCATCTGGTCGATGGCGGCGCTTCCTGCGCGCGCCTTCATCCCTGCCCGTCCCCCAGAGCGGCGCTTACGGCCTTGATCGTCCGACATCGCATTTCCCCAATGCTTGACCTGTTCATCGGCAAGATGACGGAAAGCACAGGCCATTGCTGGCTGATTTTGCGACGCTTACATGTCGTTTTCGATCATTCAGCCGTGTTGGGCGCGGTGATCCAGCCAGTTGGGAAGGGCACCGATGTCGGAAAGCACCACATCGGCATGCGGTTTCAGATCAGACTCGGTCGCCATCCCGGTCAAGACGCCGACCCGAACCATGCCCGCCGCGCGCCCGGCTTCCAGATCGTGCAGACTGTCCCCGATCATGGCGATCTGGTGCGGGGCCAAATCCGTGGCCTTGGCAAAGGCCAGACACATCCCCGGACCGGGCTTTGCGCCATGACCAGAATCGTAGCCCGCAACGAAATCGAACAAATGTGTCAGATCATGCGCCGCCAGATGCGACCGGGCCGGGCGTTCGGTATCATTGGTGGCCAACCCGATCCGCAATCCCCGCCGCCGCAATTCCTCCAGCAGCGGCACCAGCGGCACCGCCGGAACCATGCTGGCCTTGGACGCCGCACCGTTGATCTGCTCTTCGATCTGATCCAACGAAAGATGCGGCAAATGCGGGGCCAACAGGTCGGCAATCACACTGGCCGTCGAGGCGATCACGGGCGACATCGGGGAAAAGGTTTGTTGATCAACGTCATAGCCAATCGCCTGCCCCATCCGCCGGGCATGGGCCTGATCGGTCGAAATCTCGGTCAGCAACCCGTTCGCCCATCCGGCCCAACTGCGCCGGAAATCGAACAAGGTCCCGTCTTTGTCAAACAACAGCCCGCGGATCATGGCACCCTCGATGATTTTTCCGCAGTAAATCCGTTTGCCCCCATAAGTGCAATCAGGTCCAATTGACGGTTTCCCCACCCGGCAACGCCGCGCGGGCGCGCATCGGCGTGTCATAGGACAGTTTTTCCGCATCGCAAAAGCCGACCACCCAAGCGTCATCCATCAGAATGAAATCAAGGATCGAGGCCAGAACCTCGGGCTCGGCCGCGCGGCGCATCAATTCCTGCGGAGTAAGACCGCTCGACCCCAGAAAGATCGGCAGCAGGTCATCGTTTTGGGCAAGCCACGTCAGAGCCTGCAGGGCGACCGTTTCGCCAGACACAACCTTGGACATTTCAATCTAGCCCCGCTCACCACATGATTGTTTACGTATTGGTTCTAACGCGACATAGTTCGTTAGATCGATTTCAAGGATTCCTTAACACTTTGGTAGGATCAAGGATCAGGTCTCTGCAATTGGAAACTCTCTCATGAACGGCAAAGTGTTAATCGCAGATGAAGTTGCGACGAACCGCATTGCCCTTAAGGTTAAATTGGGCGCTGCGGCCTTTTCTCCCGTTCTTGCCACATCGGGTGAGGAATGTTTGCGGCTGGCCCAGACCGATAAACCCGATCTGATCATCCTTGATGTCAATCTGGGCGACATTTCCGCCGATCAGGTTCTTGCGCGCCTGCGCCTGGCGGCAGACACGCGCGACATTCCCGTGCTTGTTCTGTCATCATCCAATTGCGAAGTGCAGCGAAAACAAATGTTTGCCGCTGGCGCGGATGAGGTTTTTGCAAAACCGGTCGATGAACAGGTGCTGCAATCGCGCCTGCGCAATCTGTTGCGACGCCGGCAGGAATGGGCGGATTTGGCCCATAATGCGGAACAGGGCCTGATCGGCTTTGCCGAGGCGGAGAGCGAATTTGCCAGCCCCGGAACGGTGGCCATCGTCACCGATTTTCCCGAAGTGGGGCTGAAACTGCGGCGGGCGCTGTCGGGCGAACTGCGGGATCAATGCCTTGTCCTGACCTGTGCCGAGGCGCTGCAGGACTTTGATGCCCCGCAGTCACGGTCGGATGTCTTTGTGGTGCACGGTTACGGAACGGGGCCCGACGCGCATTTGTCCCTGCTTTCGGCCCTGCGCAGCCGCGCAGCCTCGCGTCATGCGGGCATCATCCTGATCAGCGATGACCTGCCGCAGGGAAACCGGGGCATCGGTTATGATCTGGGGGCGGATGCCGTGGTCGGGCCGCAGATTTCTGCCAGCGAACTGGCCTTGCGCATTCGTCAGCAGATGCGGGCCAAACGGCGCACCGATCAGCGCCGCGAACGGATTCAGGCCGGGTTGCGGTTGGCGGTGATCGATTCCCTGACCGGGCTTTACAACCGCCGATATGCCATGGCCCGCATCGCCACCATGATCGAACAGGCGCAAAGCCAGAACACACCGCTGGCCGTGATGGTGGCCGATCTTGATCGGTTCAAGGCGGTCAATGACCAATATGGCCACCGCGCCGGCAATGTCGTCTTGATCGAGGTGGCGCGCCGATTTCTGGACAGCCTTCGCGCCGAGGATCTGTTGTCCCGGATCGGAGGGGAGGAGTTTCTGATCGCGATTTCCGGTCTGCAGGCTGAGGGCGCGCTCAAGGTCGGCAAACGCCTGTGTGACCAGATCCAATCCGTACCGTTTGAGGTGCAACCCGGCGTTCTGATCGATGTCACGCTGTCGGTCGGGGTGCATATCTATGACCCGCTTTGTTCCACCGGATTTGACGCCGTTCACGCACGAACCACCGAAAGCCTGTCAGAGCATCTGATCGAATGCGCCGACGGCGCCTTGATGCAATCCAAGGTCAGCGGGCGAAATCGGGTCTCGATGACCCATAGCGCGGCCTAAGCCCCCAAAATGGGGGCCCCGCGTTCAAGCGACCGAAAAGACGCGCTCACTTGCGGTCATTTTTTCCGCGGGAAAGTGCGTGCTCCAGACGGTCGATAAAGGCCGCGCGCTCGTCCGGGCTCATGCCGCTGATCAGATCCACCAGCGCCTGACGGCCCAGATCCAGACGTTCCGTCATTTTCTGGCTTTGCGCGGCAACCGCCTCATTCAATTGCGCCGGGTCAAAGGGCACCTGTTTCAGGGCCGAAACGATGCCGAAATATTCCTGCCGGATTTGGTCGCCGATCTCGTGGCCCCGTGGCCCCTTTTCCATGAACCCGCGCAAAAGCTGGCGGCGCTGGTCCCGGGTCAGCGCATCCGAAAACGGCCCGAACGACAATTCGCGCACGGGCGGGCGGCCGAAACTGCCATCCTTGCCCCCGCGCACCGCAAACCCGACCACTGTGCCCGCAATCGCAAGGTTCAGCGCCAAGGACACGCCCAAAAGCAGCTTGATCCAAGTCGGAACCCCGGATTTCGGCGAAACGTCCGGCGTCGGGGCCACGCGGTTTTCCTCGGTCATTTTCGTTACTCCTGTGCGACAAGCAGGCTGTCAAACCCGGGCAGAATGTCAACGCTTTGCGATGTCACGGCAAAACCCAGACCGTCGGCAAGGTTCAGAACCGACTCGGGTTGCACATATCCGATCACAAGCCCGGCCATGGCGGCAGAGCTAAGCCCAAAGATCGCAACGGCACCGCCAAGGGCGGCCGCCACGCGGTGCCACAAACCAATGCCCCGCTGCGCCTGCTGCACGGGCTGCGCCATAACCACCTGTTTTGGCTGCAGCCGTTCGGCATCCGCCAGAATGCGGGCCATGAAATCCGTCGACATGGCAGGCGCATCGGCGCGTGCCTCGGCGAACAAATCGTCCAGAAGTGGGTCGCGGTCAGTCATGGTCATTCCCCTTTCCCAGTCCGTTCAATCTTCATCCCCATATCCCAATTCCTCGCGCCGGCCTTCCAGCGCGGCGGTCAAGGCACGTTTGCCGCGGGCCGTCAGACTTTCCACGGCTTCAACCCCAATTCCCATCACTTCGGCGATCTCCGGGTTGGTGAACCCTTCGATATGGCGAAGGACGACGGCCTGCCGTTGACGGTCGGGCAGACTGTCAAGCGCAAGTTGCAGCGCCGCCATTCGGTCGGCCTGCATCAACTGCGCCATCGCGCCCGGAGAGGTGTCGGGCGGGTCGATCCCCTCTTCATCGCCGTGTTTCAGCGGTTCGGCCTTGCGGCGCTTGCGCTGACGCAAGCGGTCGGTCGCAAGGTTGCTGGCCACACGGAACAACCAAGTGGAAACCTGCGCCTCGCCCTGACGCCAATCGGGGGCCTGCTTCCAAAGCCGCAACATCGCCTCTTGTGCCACGTCTTCGGCTTCGGCCCTGTCCCCCAAAAGGCGCATGCCATAGGCCATCAGGCGCGGTGCCAGCCGGGCGGCCAAAAGACGCGCGGCCTCGGGATCTCCATTCGCATAGAGAACCAAAAGCGCGTCATCTGACAACTCGGCAAGGGTGTCGCGGGGCATCTGCATCCTGCGAAATCATTAACGGGTTTCCAGCCCAACGAAAAGCGCCGGGCTGGACAGAAAAATCAGATCAGTTGTTGTCGTGGCCGTGGCCAAACATGCCACGGTGTTCGCCTTTGCCCTTGCCGCGTTGGCCGCCGTGGCCATCGGCCATCCGGCCTTTGCCAGCGTCAAGTTCTTCTTGGCTCAGCGCGCCATCGTTGTCGCTGTCCAGACGGTCAAACAGACCAGCCGGTGCCGGGCGAACCGCCAGTTCAGCCGCCGAAAGCTTGCCATCGTTGTCGGCATCCAGACGCGACATCATCTCGGTCGCCATCGCGCCTGCGCGGTCGGTCGCGCGCTTGACATGCATGGCCGTCAGTTCATCCGCACTCAGAAAGCCATCGCCATCGGTATCAGCCGCCTTGACGTCGGCCGCGCGCCAAGCTTCGATTTCTTCCGGGGTGATCTTGCCATCCTTGTTAGCATCCACAGCCGCAAAGTCGAACTCCTGCATCATGCCCGGGCCCTCGCCGCGCATGCCACCCTTGCCCATACCCCGGTCTGCCAAGGCGGCCGAAGCGGCCAGCGTCGAGGTCAGGGCTACGATGGTCAGGGCGGTCAGCGTTTTCTTCATCGTCATCTCGGGGGTCCTTTCTTTCCGACGGAGTGTTCCGCTCGGTTCTTGGTTTCCATGTCCGTTGAACGCCCGATTTCTGACCTTCCGTCGCCGAAATTTCATCTTTTCCTGTTTTTCTTGATCACAGGATCGTCATCGGTTTTGCGCGCCGGTTGCGACATATCCTCACAAGCGCCGCGAGTGCCCTTTCTTGCATTCCGGACTTCGCATAAGACTCGGTCCAAATGATCCCCGCTAACATGGCTGCGGCTGGCTTCTTTCGGGGCTGGGCGCGTGGGCCTGCAGGATGGAACGAACAATGATGGAAGTTGAAGAACGCCCGATGCGCCCCGCCCTGCTGCGTGGCTGGCGGTGCCGGTGCCCGAATTGTGGCGCAGGCCCGATGCTGCACAGCTATCTCAAGGTGAATGACACCTGTGCGGTTTGCGGCGAAGAATTGCACCACCACCGCGCCGATGACGGCCCGGCCTATCTGACGATCCTGATCGTCGGCCACATCATGGCGCCGCTGATGCTGTATGTGTTTACCGAATGGCGGCCCGATCCGATGATCTTGGCCACCCTGTTTTCGGTCAGCACGGTCGGCCTGTCGCTTTGGTTGCTGCCGCGCCTCAAAGGGGTGATTGTCGCCATTCAATGGGCCAAGCGGATGCATGGTTTTGGCCGGATGGCGGTTCAACAGTGACCGCTGCCCCCGCCGATCAGCCCATTCGCAACGCGGCCACGATCATCTTGTGGCGCGCCGATAAGGGCGGGCCGCAGGTTCTGATGGGCCAGCGGGGCGCGGGGGCGGCCTTTATGCCATCGAAATACGTCTTTCCGGGTGGCGCTGTCGATCCGGGCGATCATCTTGACCAGATTCCGCTGGCGCAAATCTGCGTTGATCGCCTGCGGCTGCACAACCCAGATCATCGCGCCACGCCGTCCAGCCTGACCGCCGCCGCTCTGCGCGAATTGCAAGAGGAGACGGGCCTGATCCTGCCGCCCGTCGTACAGCCGCCCGGCCTGAAATTCATGTTCCGCGCCATCACACCCCCCGGTCGCAGCCGCCGGTTTGATGCTCGGTTCTTTCTGGCATCGGCCGAAGGGCTGTCATCCGACCCCGACGATTTCTCGCAGGCCGAGGCCGAGCTTTCGCATCTGCAATGGCTGACCCTGCCACAGGCGCGCGCGCTGGACTTGCCCTTTATCACCGAGGTGGTCTTGGCCGAGGTTGATGCGATGTTGAACGGCGCCGCCGATCAGGGCGTGCCGTTTTTCGACAATTCCGAACTTACCCCCCAGTTTCGCCGTCTGGGCTAAGGCTCAGGCGGCCGGGCGGTCCTGCGCCGGGGCCTTGGGTTGCATCAAAGGATGCGCCACCGGCTCTTTGCTGCGCAGCAGGTAACGGGCAAAAATCTCGGCATAGGAGCGGTAAACATAGCCGGCATTGCGCCGCTGGAATTCGCCTTTGCGGGCCCGGTACAACGCAGGCAACCGATACCACGGCACGGCCGGATGCGCGTGATGCACGGCATGCAGGTTGTTATTCAGAAACAGCAGGGCCAACGGGCCACGATCCTCGATGATCACCGACCGCGCGCGCACCAATTCATGCGCCTGATGTTCCAGAAAGGTGCGGATCTTCAGCAGCGCATGCCCGACATAGGCCGCCAGCAGATAGGCCCACCACGGCATCGCCGCAAATTGAAGCCACAGCACCACGGGGATCAGCCCCACCCCATGCAGCACCCATGCCAGCCGCACGCCGGGCGCATTCTGTGCAAAAAGCCGCGCCTCATCCCGCAGCCAGATCAGATTGCCCAAAAGCGGCCCGATCAAAACCCGCCCCATCAAAGTGTTGTTGACCCGCAAGATCCGTTTCAGGCCGGGGGTGAACGTCGCCCACATCTTGGGATCACAATAGCACGATTCCGGATCGTCATAGGGGTCGGTCAGGATCGGGTCGTAATGATGCGCCAGATGGGTCGTCTTGAACCGGCGATAGGGCACCGTCAGCGACAGCGACGGGAACACCGCAATTTCATTGGCAAGGCTGGACCGGAACGGGTGACCGTGCAGCGCCTCGTGCTGAAGCGAGGAAAACTGCGCGATCGCAATCCCGGTCAGGATCACCCCCAGCAGCGCCGATGCCTCATAGGCCCAAGTGGTTGAAATCGCCCACAGCCCATAGCTTGCCACCATGATCGCCAAAGTCGGCCATTCCAGAACCGCCGCACGAATATTGAGTGTCGATGATCGCGCCACGATGTCCCCGGTGCTGCCTTGTTCCCCTCGGATTAGCACTTGCCGAACAGGGGGGGAATTTGGAAGATGCGCAACATTCAGTCATCAATGATGACTAAATTCACCAAGCGGGTGTTTTATGGACAAGCGTGACCGTGCAGATGTGTTTCGCCAGCGCCTGACCTCGGCCATGGCGCGGCGCGACGTTTCGCAAAGCGCCTTGGCCCGTGGTGTTGGCGTTGATCGCTCGACCGTCAGTCAGATCCTGAACCTTGGCGCAACTCGTCTGCCCAATGCGCAGTTGGCAGCCGATTGCGCCGAATTTCTTGGGGTTTCGGCCGATTGGTTGCTGGGTCTTTCGGCGCGTCCCGAACCGATGGCAGATCTTTTGGCCGCGCAATTCACCGAAACCGAAGCCCCCCGCGCCTTGATCGACGAAGCGATCTTCGGTTGGCATCAAGAGGCCGCGGGTTACAAGATCCGCCACGTGCCTGCGACCCTGCCCGACATGCTGAAAACCCGCGCGGTCATCGATTGGGAATATGCCCCCCAATTGGGCCGCACCTCGGATCAGGCGATTGGCGCGTTCGAGGATCGTCTGGCTTGGATGCGCGGCGCGCGGTCCGATTACGAAATCGCCCTGCCCTTGCACGAGCTGGAGGCGTTCGCCTCGGGCACGGGCTATTACAACGGCCTCGCCGCCGATCTGCGGCTGGCCCAGATGGATCGTTTGCTCGATCTGACCGAAAGCCTGTACCCCAGTTTGCGCCTGTATCTGTTTGACGCCAAACGGGTGTTTTCCGCCCCGATCACGATCTTTGGCCCCTTGCTTGCGGTGCTGTACGTCGGGCGCAATTATCTGGCCTTTCGCGATTCAGCACGGATCGACAGCTTTTCGCGCCATTTTGACTGGCTGGTCCGCGAATCTGAGGTGGGGGCGCGCGCCACGCCCGATCACCTGCGGCGGTTGCGGGCCACCATCAGCCCCGCCTAAAGCGGTTGCAGTTTTGCCGCGCGATATCCGTTGAAATCCAGAATTTCCCGCACAGCCGTCATCCGATCTGCCGGCATCCGCCCATTTCGGTTCAGAACCATCAGCGTCGTGCCCGCCGGGTCCCCCAAAACCAAGGTGCGGTAATCGGTGTCGACCCACAGCACCCACAATTCGGTCTGACCAATCTGGAACCGCCCCGGGCCGGTGCTGATCATCGCGCCCGACAACCGCCGTTGCCCTGCGGCGTCACACCACCGCGCCGCCAGATGCAGGGCCGCCCCCTGCCGGGTGATCTCGGCCCCGCCGGGTTTGCATGATGGGGATTGCGTCTCCATCCCCGCCGCCTGCGCCCATCGCCCGTCAAGACGCGTGGGGTCAATTTGCGCGATGGAATAGATCGGCGCTTGCGGGCTGCGCAGGGTGGCCACAACGCGCGGCTGTCCGACCCCCACACAGCCAGCAAGGGCAAAGGCCGCCACGGCCAGCGTCAATTTATGCATTGTTCCTGCGCCCTGCCTTCGCTGTCCATCACCGTCTGGCAGCCCAGCAACGGGGTCGCCGGCGCACAGGTCAGCGACCGGGCCAGACAGGCCCCCTCGCAATCACCGGCAACGCGGCACCGCTTGCCTGAATCCTTGGTCATCTTTTGGCAAAAGGCCCCGCCCGCCATCAGCACAGCCCAAGTGCCCCCAGTCTTTTCACAATCAAGTTGCAGGGCCGATTTGACAACAACCTTTTCTTCGGGCGGGGCGGCCGCCGTCTCGGCCGCCGCTTGGGCACCGACCACCCGGCCCGCCGCATCGCCGACGGCAGGTTTGGGCGCATCAAGCGAAGAGGTTTCGATCTGCCCGCCGGTGATGGCCGTCGGATCAACCGCCTCGACCTTGGCGGGTTTGGCGGCAAAGGGGTGGGGCAAGGTCATCTGACACCCCCCAACCCCAAGGGCAACCGCAAGCAAAAGGCCCAGTTTGCGCATGACGCACCAGATCAAAAGGGTTGTGGGAAAAGCCGATGGGCCGCCGCGATATCCTCCAGCACCTCGGGCGAAAGTGTTACATCCGCGGCACTGATATTGGTCGCCAACTGGGCCATTGTCGTTGCCCCGATGATCGGAATGCAGGGAAACGGGCGCGACAGGCAAAAGGCGATGGCCATCTGACAGGGATCAAGCCCCGCCCCCGCCGCGATCCCCATATAAGCCGCCACGGCAGGAAAGACCTGCGGGGTCGTGCGCCCCCCCAGATCGGGGGTCGCCGCCCGCCGCGTGCCTTCGGGCGTGACATCGCCCGCATATTTCCCCGACAACAGACCCGCCGCCAATGGCGAAAAGGCCAGCAGCGGAATATCCTCGGCATTGGCCATTTCCGACCAGTCGCTGTCAAACTGGCGGCACAACAGGGAATATTCGTTCTGAACCGTCGCCATCATCGGCAAATCATGCCGCCGCGCGACTTCGCGCCAAAGTGACATGCCCCAAACCGTTTCATTCGACAGACCAAACGCGCGGACCTTTCCTTCGTCCTGCAGGGCCTTGGCGGTTTCCAGCATGTCGGTCACATGGGCCTCGACCTCGGCCCGGCGCACTTTGGTCGGGGCATAGTGCCAGATCTGGCGAAAGTGGTAATGCCCCCGGTTGGGCCAATGCAGTTGAAACAGGTCAATATAATCGGTCTTCAGCCGGTGCAGGCTGTCTTCGACCGCTTGGCGCAGGGTTGGTCCTGACATTGGCACGCCGCCCCGCAGATCGGGCCGCCCCGGCCCCGCAATCTTGGTCGCGATCTGCACCCGGTCACGCCCCCCCCGCGAGGCAAGCCAAGCCCCGATGATCCGTTCGGTATTGCCAACGGTTTCGGCGCGGACCGGATTGGTGGGGTACATTTCCGCCGTATCCCAAAAGGTGACGCCGTGATCCAAGGCATAGTCCGCCTGCGCGTGGCCCTCGCCTTCGGTGTTTTGTGTGCCCCAAGTCATGGTGCCCAAACACAGGGCCGACACGTCGATCCCGGTTTGCCCAAGTTTCACGCGTTTCATGACCGGCCCTTTCCTGTTTGACCGTGTCAGCCTAGCCAAGTCGCCGTCGGGGGCAAGGGGCGTCTCGCCATTCTCCCTCTCCCGTGAAAGCCTTCCCGTCAAAGGGGTGCCACAGAGAACTGCGCACAGACAAAGGATGTGCTAGACTGCGGGGGATCATCAGACCGGAGTTGCGCCCATGCCCCTTTTCCGTCGTCTAATTGCTGTTCTGGGCCTGTGGCTGGCGGCAGTGCCCGCACAGGCCTCCCCCGTGGCCTATGTGCTGGACCCCGCCAGTTCCAGCGTCGGGTTTGAAGTCATGTCCGACATGACCTCCATCCGGGGCGCAATGCCGGTGCGACGGGCCGAGTTGTCGCTGGATTTCGACCGCGTCGCCAACAGCACCATCGCGGTGGAATTGGCGGTGGACAAGGCGCGCACGACGCTGCCCTTTGCGATGGGGGCCATGCGCGATGCCAGCGTTCTGGACGTGGCCCGCCACCCCAGCATCTTGTTCCGCTCGTCCCGGATCACCGCTCAGGGCGATGCGGCGCGGGTTGATGGCGATCTGACCATTCGCGGGGTCACGCGGCCTGTCACGCTGAAAGCCATGATCTTTCGCCAGCAGGGCATCCCAGCGGGCGACCGCAGCCGCCTGACGGTGCAACTGACCGGAGAGATCTTGCGATCAGACTTCGGGGCCAGCGGGTTTGCCCATCTGGCGGGTGATCTGGTCAAGATCGACATCCGCGCCCGCATTCAAGCCCCCTGATTCAAGCGCCCCGCATTCAAGCGCCCGGACTCAAATGCTCCGATTCAAGCCGCCTGATCTGGCAGGCATATTGAGAACATAAAGAGAACATTTATACTTGGCGGCATGATCCTTCCGACTCGCCCCCATTCCGATCGCCGCCCCCCGCGCGACATTCCCATGCCCGGCGGGCTCCCGCAGGGGCTGGCGCGGGCGCGCGTGCATGAATTTTGCGGCACCGCCCGGGTGACACTTGCGCTGATGCTGCTGGCCCAGACGCAGGGCCCGGTGATCTGGATCATGCCCGCCTGGCTGCCCGAACGCCCCTATGCCTGCGGGATTCAGACGTTTTTGCACCCCGGCCGCCTCATCTTTGCCCGGGTCCGCAGGCCCGATGACATGCAATGGGCGATGGAAGAGGCGTTGCGCTCGGGCGCGGCCCCCGTTGTGCTGGCCGACATGCCTGCGCCCCCCGGCCTGACCCCGGTGCGCCGCCTGCATCTGGCGGCCGAGGCCGGGGGCACGCTGGCCCATCACGCCGGTCGGCCCGCGCCTCTGGGTCTGCTGCTCTCTCCGGCCGAGGGCGGGGCGCAGGGCGTTGACAGCCGTTGGGCCCTGTCTCCC
>JALQUQ010000260.1 GCA_023263735.1 Paracoccaceae bacterium
GATTGAACAGCACCTCTGACGAAAAGACAAAGCGATCCCCCACGACGCGCACGCCCTCTCGTCCCTCCAAGAGCTTTGAAAGCTGCCCAAAGAATTCGCTGCGGAACCGGGCAAGATCCTTGTTTTCCGCCTCAAGTCGCGCGCGCTCGGCGGCTTCAAGCTCGGCCCGGCGACGCTGCTCCACCGCAACTTGGGCCAAGGCAGAGTTCAACTGGCTGCCCAGATTGTCGATCTGCACCTTTGAGGCGGCATCGCGGGCCTGCGCCTCGTCCAACACCGCCTGCAAGCTGCCCAGTTGGGCGCGAAGGGCGGCGATCTGTTCGTTCAGAACGGCCAGACGCTTTGACGCCTCCAGCGATTTTGCCTCTTCCGCAGACAGCAGCCGCTGCGCCTCGGCCAAGGCCGCATCGCGCTTTTCGCGGTCGGTCTGGGCCCGCGCCGCGTCTGTATCTGCGGCGGCCAACAGGGTCAGCGTTTCCTCGGCCTTTTTGCGCTGCTCTTCCAACGCCAGCGTCATCGCCGCCAATTCCGCGTCGGAATCCTGCAACTTTTGCCGCAACGCCTCCAATGCCGCGGCATCGGCCAGTTTGGCCAATTCGGCATCTGACAGTTTGGTCATCGCGGCTTCCAACTCTTGCGAGCGCGCGGCCAAGGCGGCCTTGGCGGCCTTCAGATCGTCTTCGCTGACGCTCAGCGCAATTCGGGCCGCGCTCAATTCCTCTTCGGTCACAGCCAATTGCGCCGAAGCCGTGCCCGAACTGGCCTTGACGTTCGCCAGTTCGGCCTGCGCCGCAGTCAAATCGGCCCGCGCGGCGTCCAAGGCTATAAGGTCCGCGGCCGATTTCGCCCGCAATTCGGCCAGCAGCGCTTCGATCGCCTCGCGCCGTGCGGCGGCAAGGCGGGCTTCTTCGGTTGACTTGTCGGTTTCTTCGCGCGCCTGCGCCAAGGCAAGCTGCAACGCTTCCTGCTCGGTAATCAGCTTGGCCTTGGCCGCCTCCAGATCGGCGACGCTGGCCGCCAGACCTTCGGCACGGGTCGCAGCCTCATCCCGGGCGGCTTCGGTCGTCACCAACCGGGTTTTCAGGCCGGCAACTTCGGTTCGCGCCGCATCGCGTTCGGCCAAAAGGCTGGCCACCTGCGCCTCGAAACTGGTGATCCGCAGTTGCGCGGCGTTCAACGCGGCCTCGGCCTGCCCCAATTGCCCCTGCAACCCCGCAATCACTTGGGTTTGACGGTCGTTTTCGGCCTGACTTTGCGCCAAACCCGCCCGCAATTGGCCGACCTCGCCTTCCAGATCGCGGGCGCGAATCCGTTCCAGCCCCAAGGCATCGGCCAATTCGGCCACTTGCTGGGTCAGGCTGTCCAATTCGTTGTCCTGCGTGGAAATGGTTTCCTGCAACACCGATTGCATGACGGTAAAGATGGTCAGGATGAACATCAGCACCATCAAGAGTGTCGTCACCGCGTCAACGAACCCCGGCCAGATGATCGAAGAGTCGCGGCGCCGGGAAAGGCCCATGGCTTACCTCCCCACGCCCGTGCGCGAAAGTTGCCGGATGGCCGCCGTCAGCGACGCGATATCACCGCGCAAATCGGCCACGGTTTCCTGCCGCCCGGCGGAGAGTTCCTCGAGAATGCGCAACAATTGCACATCGATCGACCGCAGACGCATGCGACTTTCGGCATCTCCGCCAGCAGCATTCGCGGCGCTTTCGGCGCCCGTCAATGCGGCGATCAAACGCTCCTGCCCCTCGGCAATCCGGCGCAACGCGGCGGCTTGGCCTGATTCCGCTTCCATCTTTTCGGCAAGGCTATGCACGGCAGCGGCCAGTTCACCGATCTTTTGATCGACGACCGCGCGGCCCACCTCGGACTGGGTGTAAAGCTCTTGCAGGGTCAACATCTGTTCGGACATCTGGTCCAACACGATGGCAACGCCCGAAGAATCCCCGTCCCCCTCGCCACCGGCAAAGCCCAGACGGGTGATCGACGACAGCCATTCCTCAAGTTCGCGGTAAAACCGGTTTTGACCATGGCCCGCAAACAATTCCAAAAGGCCCACGACCAGCGACCCGGCCAGACCCAGCAGCGATGAGGAAAAGGCCGTACCCATGCCGCCCAGTTGGCTTTCCAGCCCCTTCATCAGCTTGGCAAAGACCGCAAGACCGCTTTCCCCTTGCTGGGGTGCCAAGGACCGGATGGTTTCCACAATGGCCGGAACGGATGTGGCAAGCCCATAGAACGTGCCCAAAAGCCCAAGGAAAATCAAAAGGTTCGTCAGATAGCGCGTGATATCGCGCGCCTCATCGATGCGGGTGGCGACCGATTCAAGGATTGACCGCGACGATGAGGCCGAAATCAGCGCCTGCGAGCCCCGCCCCCCCAAAAGCGCGGCCAATGGCGCCAAAAGACGCGGCGGTTTCAGCGCGTTGTTCTCTCCGCCCTGCCGCACAAAGGTTTCGATCCAACTGACCGATTGGATCAGGATGACGACCTGCCAGAAACAGGTCAGCACGCCCAACAGGAACACCAGACCGATAAAGCCGTTCAGCAGGGGATTGGCCTCGAACACCCCCCAGACCTGGACGTGGATCAGCCACGCCCCCGCCGCGACAAGGCCAACCACCAACAGCATCGACAAGACCTGTTGAATGGGTTGACTAAAGGTCGAAGCGATCTGGCCCCGTGGTCCGCGCCGTTCGGGTCGCAAGGGACGCAGTGGCCCATCGTCCATCAAGGGTTGCGGTTGCATGTCTGCATCGGCGCGTCGTAATGTCATGCGGCCTGCCTGCCCAAATCTTCACTATCGTGTTGTTGGCCGCAGTCTAGCCGACAGCCCCGGCATTTTCCAAGCAAAAGCCCGCATTTGCGAGGCGATTTGCCATCAACTTTGCAACTGGCGAACCTTTTGCGCAAGCCATTCCAGATCCGCATCCATCAAACCCAGTTCGGCAAGCTTATGTGCGGTCGCAAAAAGATAATCGCAATTGCGGCCCCGCCCCCCGCAGGCCGTGGCAATGATCTGCGCCTGTTCGTCAAGGGGCAGGTGGCAATATTGCACATGGGCGCGCTCGATCACATAGCAAAGCGCGGTCACAGTTTGCCCGCCGCCGCAATCGGCCTCAAGCCACGTTTCGTAATAGGCGCTTGAAATCAGTTCCCGCTCGCGCAGGGCGGCCAAGGTTTCCGCCTCGGCACCCGGGGCCACGCGCAGCGCAAGCCCGTCACAATGCGCGCCCGCCATTTCATCCAAGGCCAGCACCAGCCCCGGGTCGGCCTCGGTGCCCCGGTGATGGATCGAACGCATGCAAAAACTGCGATGCCACCCCGAAACCCGGGCAATCCGGCGCTCGGCAATCGGGAACTCGGGGTTCCACAACAGCGAACCATAGGCGAACACCCAAAGCGGGCCGTGGGGAACGCGTTCAATCTTGGGCGATTGTGTCATCAACAGGCTGGTCCTTGCGACTTTGACCTTCTAAACATCACTGTCGCCGGAAAGAAAAGAGAAAGCCATGCGTGCCCTGATTTGGATAACCGCCGTGATCGGCATTTTGTGGTCCGGCTATTGGTTCGTAGGCAAAGCGGCTGTCGAACGCTCGACCGAAGCGTTTCTGGCCAATCTTGCCGCCGAAGGGATCAAGATCGACACGTCCGAGCGCGGGGTCGCGGGCTTTCCAAATCGGTTCGATCTGACCTTCAGCGATTTGGACGTCGCCGTTGCGCAAACCGGATTTGACTGGTCTGCCCCTTTTCTGCAGATTTTCTCGCTGTCCTATAAGCCGTGGCACATCATCGCGGCCTTTGCGCCCGAACAACGGATCAACGGGATCAAGGTGACCAACACAAAGCTGCAGGCCAGCCTTGTGCTCAAACCTGTGCCCGATCTGCCCCTGAACCGCACCACCTTGATTGGCGACGGCATGACGATCACCCTGCCCACGGGCCAAGGGTTTTCTGCCGAAACCCTGCGGTTTGCGACGCGGCAAGCGGTTGACGATGGAACCGCGCATCAGATCGGGCTTGATCTTCTGGGGGTTACCCTGTCGGGTGACCTGCCGCCCCTGTCGAACCGCATCGAAAAACTGCATCTGGATGCGACCGCGCAATTTTCGGCACCGCTTGACCGGTTTGCCGGAGAGACGCGCCCCCGGATGACCCGTCTGCAACTGACCGAGGCCCTGTTTGTTTGGGATGATCTGAAATTCCACCTCTCGGGTGATGTCTCGGCCACCGATGGTTTGCCGCGGGGCACGCTGACGCTACGCACCGAAAACTGGCGGAAACTGGTGCCGATCCTGCGCGATCTGGGGGGGCTGAACCCGCAAGTTCTGACC
>JALQUQ010000261.1 GCA_023263735.1 Paracoccaceae bacterium
CCCGCCCCCGCCCCGTTGACCCCTGTCTGCCTTTTGCGCAGGGTGGGGCGATTTTCCTCTTCCCAGCTTTGGGACCCTTTCGTGCCAAGACCTTTGTTTGCCTTTGCCCCCTTTGCGCTTGTGGCGCTGATGGCCCTTGCCGGGTGCCAAAGCGATGAAGAACGCGCCGAGGCCTATTACCAATCGGGGCTGGCGCTGATCGCGGCCGGCGATCCGCTGCGCGCCGAGGTCGAGTTTCGCAACGTCTTTCTCTACAACGGCTTTCACAAGGAGGCCCGCGCCGCCTATGCCCGGCTTTTGGTCGATCAGGGCGAACCCGATGAGGCCTATCGCCAATATCTGCGGCTGATCGAGCAATATCCCGATACGGTCGAGGTGCGGCTGATCCTGGCGCGGATGGCGCTGGCCTTGGGCAATTGGGACGAGGTGGAGCGCCATGGCCGCGCCGCGCTGACCCTGACCCCGGATCTGGCCGAGGCGCAGGCTTTGGGTCTGGCGCTGGACTATCGCGCCGCCCGGCAGGCGCGCGATGCCGCCAGGATCACCGAACTGGCCGCCCGGGCGCGGGCCCTGCTGGACAAGGCCCCCGATGACATCGTGCTGTTGCGCATCGTGATCGATGACGGGCTGACTGGCCCCGATCCGCAAAGCGCGCGCCCCGATCTGGAACGGGCGCTGCGCCTTGACCCCCGCAATCTGGATCTGAACACGCGGCTCTTGCGGCTTTTGGCGCTTGGCGGCGATGAGGCGGCGGTGGGCGATCAGTTGCGCCGCATGGTCGCGCTGTTTCCCGACGAGACCGCCTTTCGCCAATCGCTCGTGCGCTGGTATCTGGCGCGGCGCGATCTTGACGGGGCCGAGGCCTTTCTGCGGGCGCAGGCGGGCGATGATCTCGCACGGGTGGCCGAACATCTGGCGGTGGTGCAGTTCCTGAATGCCGAGCGCGACCGCAAGGCGGGCCGGGTCGAACTGACGCGGCTGATCGCAGCCAGCGCCGCCCGCCCCGAAGCGGCGATCTATGGCGCCTTTCTGGCCACGATGGAGTTCGAAGAGGGCCAGACCGAAACCGCGCTGACCCGGGTGCAGGCGCTGCTCGAGGGGGCCGAAGCCTCGGATCAGACCCGCCGGCTGATGGCGATGCAGGCGCGGATGCTGGATGCGCTGAACACCCCCGACGGCCATGCCAAGGCCACCGCGCTGGTCGCCGACATCCTTGCCGCCGATCCGACCCATGTCGAGGCGCTGAAACTGCGCGCCGCTTGGGCCATCGATCAGGACCGCCCGGGCGAGGCCATTCTGGATCTGCGCACCGCGCTTGGTCAGGCCCCCCGCGATGCGCAGGCGATGACGCTGCTGGCCGCCGCCCATGACCGCGACGGCAATCCCGATCTGGCGGGCGAACAACTGGCCAAGGCGGTCGAGGCCTCGGGCGCGGCCGCCGCAGAGTCCCTGCGCTATGCCCGCTTCCTGCAAGCACAGGGCCGGCTGGCCGCCGCCGAGACGGTGCTGAGCGATGCCCGCCGCGTGGCCCCGGCCGATCTGCAGGTGCTGGAGGCGCTGGCCCGCATCCTGCTTGAAGGGCGGAAATGGCCGCAGGTTCAGGCCATCATCACCGAATTGCGCGGCCTTGCCCTGCCTCAGGCCGATCAGGCTGCCCAGCAATTGCAAGCGGCGATCCTGATGGGGGAAAACCGCGTGGACGAGGGGCTCGCGCTTTTGACCGATCTGGCCCAACAATCCGCGGATGACAGCCGCGCGGTGGCCGTGGTCGTCATGGCGCATCTGCGCGCGGGCAAGGCCGATGAGGCGCGCGCCTTTCTGGACACGGCCCTGACGCGCCGCCCCGACGATCCGGCGCTGCGCCTTTTGGGGGCCAATGTCGATGCGGTGCTGGGCCGGGTCGATCAGGCCGAGGCCAGCTACCGCGCGCTGATCGATCAGGAACCGCAGGCCGAAATCCCGGTGCGGATGCTTTATGGCCTGCTGTTGGGCGAGGGCCGCCAGCCCGAGGCAAGCGCGGTTCTGGCCGCAGCGCTGACCCGCCAACCCGACCATCCGACCCTGCTTTTGATGCGCGCCGGAGAGCTGGAACAGGCCGGCGATACCGAGGCCGCCATCGCGATCCACGAGGCGCTTTATGCCCGGGACACCGCCAATATCGTCGCTGCCAACAATCTGGCCAGCATGATCACCACCTATCGCGACGATGCCGAAAGTCTGGCCCGCGCGCAAAGCGTGGCCCGCCGCCTGCGCGGCGCGCAAGAACCCGCCTTTCAGGACACCTACGGCTGGATCGAATATCGGCGCGGCAATCTGGACGAAGCCCTGCGCCATCTGGAACCCGCCGCCGCCGGCCTGCCCGGCGATCCGATGGTGCAGTTTCATCTGGGCATGGTGCTGGCCGATCTGGGCCGCACCGAAGCGGCCATCGCCCAGTTGCAACGCGCGCTGGATCTGGGTCAGGGCCGCCCGCTGCCCCAGCTTGACCGCGCCCGCACCCGCCTGATCGCGCTTGGTAGCCCGCCCAAGGATGCGGCCCCCCCCGGGATCAAGGCCCCCTGATCCCACCTTGCGGGGCACCCCCCAAGATCCCTCCCAATATCCCCCGGCCGTCTGACCAGAATCACGGCCCCGCCCCGGGGCACCAGAAAAGCCCTGTAAAATCAGCAGGCTTCGCTTTTTCCGAAAATGCGTGGATTTCGGCTCGCTTTTGGCGCGATTGGCGGGAAAACCTCCCTCCTTTCGGCGCATTCCCCCGCCTCTGCCACAATATTGTCCATATTCGGAGACGAATTCACCCCATTTCCCCTGTTTTCTGTCCCAGAGCAAAACAAAAAGCCGAGCGGCCAGATGACACAGGAAGCCAGCCAGACCCGCAAGACCTTGATCAACACGCTGTCGCGGCAGTTGGGAATGGCCGGGGACCGGGTGGCCGAGATCCTGCCCCCCTTTGCCGAAACCCGCGGATCGGCCCGCAGTCTGGCCGCCCGCCGCGCCAACCCGCAGCGCTCGGTCCTCATCGTCGTCGAAAACCTGCCCGTCCCCCTTGATCGCCGCGTCTGGCTCGAGGCCACCTCGCTGGTCGAGGCGGGCTATCAGGTCTCGGTCATCTGCCCGATGGGCCGGGGCTGGACCAAGGCGTTCGAAGTGATCGAGGGCGTGCATATCTACCGCTATCCCGAACCGCCCGAGGCGCATTCCGGCGCCATGGCCTATGCCCGCGAATATGCCCATGCCCTGTGGCACATGTTCCGGCTGGCCCGCAAAGTCTGGATCGAACGCGGCTTTGACATCATTCAGGGCTGCAACCCGCCCGATCTGATCTTTCTGGTGGCCTTGGCCTATCGCCCCTATGGCGTGCGCTATCTCTTTGACCACCACGACGTCTGCCCCGAACTCTTCGAGGCGAAATTCGGCAAGAAGGGCCTTCTCTACCGCGTGATGCTGGCTTGGGAGCGCGTCTCCTTTGCCGTGGCCGATGTCTCGATCGCCACCAATGAAAGCTTCCGCCGCATTGCCCAAACCCGCGGCAAGATGGCCGCCGAGGATGTGTTCGTCGTCCGCTCGGCCCCCCGGGTGGAAACCTTCCGCCCCGGCCCCGGCGACCAAAGCTATCGCAAGGGCGCCCAGACCGTGCTGGGCTATGTCGGCGTGATCGGCCAGCAAGAGGGCATGGACCTGATGGTCGCCGCCGCCGACCACCTGATCCGCGATCTGGGCCATGCCGATGTGCATTTCGTGATCATAGGCTTTGGCCCGACGCTCGAAGAGGTCAAGGCCGATGTCGCCGCCCGCGGCCTCGCGGCACATTTCACCTTCACCGGCGCCCTCTTCGGCGAAGCCATGCTGCAGGCGCTCAATGCCTGCGACATCGGCCTCTCGCCCGATCCGAAAAACGCGATGAACGACATCTCGACCATGAACAAGGTCATGGAATACATGACCCTTGAAAAGCCGGTCGTGCAGTTCGACCTGACCGAGGGCCGCGCCTCGGCCGGCGAGGCCGCCCTTTACGCCCGCGAAAACGATGCGGTCGATTTCGCAGCGAAAATCGCCTGGGCAATCGAAAACCCCGAGGCCGCGCGCGACATGGGCCAGAGAGGCCGCGAACGCGTGCTGGACCGCCTGTCCTGGCAGCATTCGGTGCCCCATCTGCTGGCCGCCTATGACCGCGCCTTTGCCAAGGCCCGCCAACGCGCGCCCCGCTCTGCCAATATTCGGGTCATGCCCGCAGAATGATCGAGGCTCCCCAAGAGCGGGGGTTTCACACCCCCGGCGGGTTTGCTGACGCAACCCCGCTCCCCCGTGGGATATTTAAGCC
>JALQUQ010000262.1 GCA_023263735.1 Paracoccaceae bacterium
CGTCGGCTTCAGCCAGGGTGCCTGCCTCACCAGTGAGACGGTGCTGCGCAATCCGCGGGCCTATGGCTTCGTCGGCGTGCTGAGTGGCGGGGCCATCGGCCCGCCGGGCCCACCGCGCGACTATGCGGGGTCGCTGGCGGGCGCCACCACGCGCCTGACCCGCTCCAGCCTGCTGGAAGAACTCGAAACCGATTACGTGCGCACTGCCCGCGCCAAGGGGATGGGAGAGCGCGTCGTCGTGTTGAAACACGTGTTGCGCAATTCGATGATCCCCGTGGTGACCGTGATCGCGCTTGGCATTCCCACCATTTTCGGCGGGGCCATCATCACCGAGCAGGTGTTCCGGGTGAACGGTCTGGGCGCGCTGTTGATCGGGGCGATCCATGGCTCTGACCTGCCCATGGTCCAGACGCTGACCTTTATCTTTGCCGTGTTGATCGTTCTGTTCAACCTGATCGCCGACATCCTGTACGGCATTCTTGACCCCCGGATCCGCTATGACTGATGTGACGCTTGAAAAACCGCGCAGCCCATGGGCCGACATCTGGGCACAATTCAAAACGCATAAGGGCGCTTTGGCCGGGCTGATCGTCTTTGTCTTGCTGTTGGCCTTTGTCTTTATCGGCCCAATCGTCTGGACCAAGGACCCGACCTATATCCCGTCGAATGCGGCCGAGATGATCAAGGGGCGCAACAAATCGATGTCCTTTGTCAGCCCCATGGGCACCGATCAACTGTCGCGCGATATTCTGGCGCGGATGATGAAAGGCGGGCAGGTGTCCATTCTGGTGGGCCTTGTCGCGATGGGCGTCTCGATCAGCCTTGGAACGTTGGTGGGGGTTCTTGCGGGCTATTTCAAACGGCTTGATGGCCCGCTGATGCGCCTGACCGATCTGTTTCTGGCCCTGCCGCTGCTGCCCCTGCTCTTGGTGATGATGCTTTTGTTCCGTGACCCCCTTGCCGCCGCCTTTGGCCCCGAGGGGGGGACCTTCCTGTTGGTGGTCGGCGCAATCGGTGTCACCAGTTGGATGCAAGCGGCGCGTGTGGTGCGGGGCGAGGTTTTGGCGCTGAAAGAGCGGGAATTCGTTCTGGCCGCCCGGTCAATCGGCACCCCATCGCGGCGGATGATCATTCGCCACATTCTGCCCAATGTGATTTCTCCGATCATGGTGGCGGCGACCTTGGGGATTGCCTCGGCCATCATCACGGAATCGGCGCTGTCGTTCCTTGGGCTGGGCTTTCCGCCCGATTTCCCGACCTGGGGCCGGTTGCTGGCCGATGGTGCGGAATATATCCAGCAATATCCGGGGCGCGTGGTTTGGCCGGGGGTCGCCATTTCGCTGACGGTTCTGTCGGTGAACTATATCGGCGACGGCCTGCGGGATGCCTTTGATCCGCGCATTCGCGGCCGCTAGGGGCATTTTCCGCCATTCTGGGTGGGCCAATCCTGACCCGGTGGCGGAAAATTGACGGTGCCCCCCTCGTAATTTTGTCGGGAATACTATATTTATGCAATCGTGGCGGGCAAAGTTTGCCCGCCCTCCCTGCTTTGATTGGATAAATCCCCGTCATGTCGTTGGAAAAGGCATCTTCGATTCTTGCTGCTGCCCCGTTTGCCGCAGAGCCGCGCGATTGTTCGCGCCTGTCCGCAGACCAGATGCTGGAACAGGCGACCCATGCCGCCAACTTCCTCAAGGCGCTGAGCCATGAAGGGCGGCTGATGATCCTGTGCCATCTGTCGTCGGGTGAAAAATCGGTGACCGAGCTGGAATTGCTGCTGGAAAGCCGTCAGGCCGCCGTCAGCCAGCAACTGGCGCGCCTGCGGCTTGAGGGGCTGGTGTCCTGCCGCAGAGAGGGCAAGACGATCTTTTATTCGATCCAGGACCCAAAGGTCAGCCAGACCATTTCGCTGGTCTATGAGATGTTCTGCAAGGCCGCCTGAACGTCGCAGAAATCACCGGCGCGGGGGTCACCCGCGCCCGATCAACGGCATATCGCGTGCCATGATCGTGATGAACGGAATGTTCACATCCAGCGGCAGGCTTGCCATGTGCAAGACCGTGCTGGCCACATGGTCAACCGACATCACCGGTTCCACCATCATCTGACCATTGGCCTGCATCGTGCCCTTGGTGAACCCCATCGCCATTTCGGTTGCGGCATTGCCGATATCGATCTGCCCGCAGGCGATATCAAACCGCCGCCCGTCCAGCGCCAAGGTTTTGGTCAGGCCGGTGATCGCATGTTTCGAGATCGTATAGGGCGCCGACCCCGGGCGCGGGGCCTGAGCGGAAATCGAGCCGTTGTTGATGATCCGCCCCCCTTGCGGGCTTTGCCGCCGCATCAGCCCAAAGGCCGCGCGGGCACAGATCACCATGCCACCAATGTTGACATCCGACAGCGCCTGCCAATCGTCGAGCGCGATTTCATCAATCGGCGCACCCTTGAGCGCGATCCCCGCATTGTTGAACAAGACGTCAAGCCGCCCCCATTCGGCCGCGATCCGGTCAAAGGCGGCCTGCACCTGCGCCGCGTCGGTCACATCGGCCGGGAGGATCAGCGCCTCGGACGTGCCCGCCGTTTCGCGCAAGGGTGCCTCACGCCGCCCCAACAGCGCAACCCGCCAGCCTGCCGCCAGAAACGCCCGCGCGGTTGCCCGCCCGATGCCAGACCCGGCCCCGGTGATCAAAATGCTTTGCGCCATGTGCATCCCCCCAAAGTTCGGGACCACTAAGCCAGAGCCGCGGGATTAGTGCAACTGGAACTCCCCCACCACATTGCGCCATTCCCCGGGAGAGATCAGTTTTCGATGGGTGAACCGAACCGAATGCAACGGCCCCTCGATCGACTTTTGCCAGAATTCGATGAACTTGAACAACACCGGATAGTCGGGCGCCAGATCGTAATCCTGCCAGATGTAGCTGTTCAAAACATGCTTGTGATCGGGCATGCGATAGTAAAATTCGGCCGTCGTCAGACCATAGCCTTTCAGCATCAATTCGGTTTCCGTGCTCCGCATGCGAACGCTCCTTTCTTGCGGCAAATCTCCCCCTAGTGAAAATCATGCCAAGGAGGAATTAAAAGTCAATGAATACAAAATGTTATCACTCAAATTCCCCGGCTGCCAAAAGTCATTCTTCCCCGCCATTGCACCCCACAGCTTGCATGGTGTAATGTCAGACCAACAAAATCTTGAAGTGCCCGCAGAAAGGCCATCCCGCGATGAGCGATACCCCAGAAGATACTGAAATCACTGGAGAAAAGCCCGAACGCCCCAGCCATCACGGCCCGCAGATCGATATCGCGGTCGAGATGAAGAATGCCTATCTGGATTATGCGATGTCGGTCATCGTCAGCCGGGCCATTCCTGATCTGCGCGACGGCCTGAAACCTGTGCATCGGCGTATTCTTTATGCAATGCACGAAGTGGGCAACACGCACGACAAACCCTATCGGAAATCGTCGCGCCCCGTGGCCGATACGATGGGGAAATATCACCCCCATGGCGACGCCGCGATCTATGACGCCTTGGTGCGCATGGCCCAGCCCTTTTCGATGAGCTTGCCGCTTCTGGATGGTCAGGGCAACTTTGGCTCGATGGACGGCGACCCGCCGGCGGCGTTTCGTTATACCGAAGTGCGCATGGCCAAAACGGCCAGTTTCCTGCTTGCCGATATCGAAAAGGAAACCGTCGATTTTCAGGACAACTATGACGGCAAGGACCGGGAACCCACGGTTTTGCCCGCGCGGTTTCCGAACATGCTGGTCAATGGTGCGGGCGGCATCGCGGTGGGTATGGCCACCAACATCCCGCCCCATAACCTTGGCGAGGTGATCGACGGCACCTTGGCCCTGATCCAGAACCCGGACCTGTCGACCGAGGCGCTGATCGACATCATTCCCGCCCCCGATTTTCCGACGGGTGGTCAGGTGCTGGGCCGCTCGGGCGCGCGCAAGGCCTATCTGGAAGGGCGCGGCAGCGTCATCATCCGCGCGAAAACCCATGTCGAGGAAATCCGCAAGGACCGGTTCGCCATCATCGTCGATGAGATTCCCTATCAGGTGAACAAGATGACGATGATCGAAAAGATCGCGGAACTTGTGCGCGAAAAGCGGATCGAGGGGATCGTGGGCATCGCCGACGAATCCGACCGCGTGGGTGTGCGCGTGGTGATCGAGTTGAAGCGCGACGCAACGCCCGATGTGGTGCTGAACCAGCTGTTCCGCTTTACGCCGCTGCAAATCAGCTTTGGCTGCAACATGCTGGCGCTGAACGGTGGCAAACCGGAACAACTGACCC
>JALQUQ010000263.1 GCA_023263735.1 Paracoccaceae bacterium
GCCCGCCCGCAGCATCGAGGTCAGCGCGCCATTCACGGCGGCCATACCGCTGGCGGTGGCAAAGGCGTCTTCGGTGCCTTCCAACCCGGCAATCCGCTCTTCGAACATGCGGGTGGTCGGGTTGCCATAGCGGGCATAGATGAATTCGTCATCGCCCGCTTTGACAAAGCGCTGCTCGGCGGATTCCGCCGTCGGGTAGACGAACCCTTGGGTCAGAAAGATCGCTTCGGCCATCTCGCCATATTGGCTGCGGCGGATGCCATCGTGCACAAGACGGGTGCGCGTTTTCCATGTTTCGGTCATGTCGGCCTCCTTTGGCCAAAAATAAAACCCCGAAACCGATAAGGCTTCGGGGTGCATGACCCTTCGACCTCTTTAGCGGTTTGTTTTAAGTGGCCCGCAATCCGGTAACAAAGCGCCACGTGTTGCGACTACCGCTCCGCGCGATCTTCGTCAAGCGGAAGGTCGGCTGTCATCCGTCTTGTCGGCATCCTTGTCAGGCTGGATCATGAACTTCTCGGCCTTGAAAAAGATGTAAAACATGCCCACGGCCGACCCTGCCGTCAGGGCAAAGGTCTTGAACGTCACCCAAAGCTCGGTCGTCTGGGTGCGCCAGACCAGTTCGTTGGCAATGGCAAGGATCAGGAACAGCCCCGCCACGCGCCACGACAGAAACCGCCACCCCTCATCCGTCAGCGCCAAGGCGCTTTGCATCAGGGATTTCAGATAGAGTTGTCCGCGCAGCAGCCCGAACAACAACACGCCCCCGTAGGCCCCATAGATCAGCGTCGGCTTCATCTTGATGAAATGTTCGTCATTCAGCCAGATCGACAGACCGCCCATGACCAGCACCACGACCAGCGTGAACATCTGCATCCGCGAAATGCGGCCCGCCAGAACGCGGATCAGCACGGTCGACAGAACGGTCAAGAGCGCAAAAACCGCCGTCGTGACGATGAACCCGGAATAGTCATTGCCCAGAATGGTAAAGGTTTCGTCCTTGATCCGGGTAAAGACCAGAAAGAACAACAGGATCGGCCCCAGCTCCAGCGTTGGCACCACCCATCCGGGCAATTTTTTCTCGTAGCTCATGATCCGAACTCCATCACCACCGCGCCTAGCGCGATCATTGCCATCAAAAGGGCCCGCACCATGCCCACCTTTTCCCCCAAGACCAACCAGCCGATCAAGGCTGCGAACACGGTCGAGGTTTCACGCATCACCGCCGCTTCGCCCACCTTGTCCAGACGCGTCGCCACCATGATCGAGCCAAAGGAGGAATAGGCGACAAGGGCACCGATGACACCCCTTTTCAACAAGGGGCCCGCTTCGGCAAGGGCAAGGCGGCTCCAGCGTCTCCACGTCACGACCGGAATGAAAACACCGTCGATCATAAAGAACCACGCCAGAAAGGTGAACGGATCGGCGGTCGCCCGAATTCCCCATGCGTCATAGGTGGTATATCCCGCCACAAAGGCCCCCGTGGCCACCGCGAACATCAGCGCCGACACCAGACGATCACGGCCAAGGGTCACATAGCGCAGATTAAACGCCGCCAGCGCCAGAATCCCGGAAACCAGAAGCCCGGCACCCAGCCATTGCCCGGGGCCATAGCTTTCGGCAAAGATCACCGAAGCGGCCAACATCGTGAACAGCGGCCCCGTTCCCCGCACCACCGGATAGACCACCGTATAGGCCCCCCGGGTATAGGTCATCGCCTGCAATACCTTGTAGGCGGCATGGATCACAAAAGCTCCGGCAAAGATCGGCCACATATGCGGCTCGGGCCAGGGCACGACGAACAGGGCAAAGGGGGCGGCCATCAGACCATAGCACGAGTCAATCGCGGCCCGTGACAACCACGGATCATGACGCCCCTTTTGCAGGGCCCCAAACAGGGCATGCGAGAGCGCCGCAAACAGCGCAAGAAGCAGCGCCACATCCTTGCCGGCGGCCGTGCCTTCCAACGAGATCAGCCAGTCAGACATTCCAAGGATCAGTCGCCCAGACCGACCAAGGCCTGTGCGAAATCTTCGGGGTCAAAGGGCGACAGATCATCGATCTGTTCCCCAACCCCGATGGCATGGATGGGAAGGCCGAATTTATCGGCCAGACTGACCAGCACACCGCCCTTGGCCGTGCCATCAAGTTTCGTCATCACAAGGCCCGAGACATCGGCAATCTTGCGGAAAATCTCGACCTGAAGCACCGCATTCTGCCCGGTCGTCGCATCCAGTACCAACAGCGTATTGTGCGGCGCTGTCGGGTCTTTCTTGCGGATGACGCGGATGATCTTGGCCAATTCTTCCATCAGATCAGCGCGGTTTTGCAGGCGACCGGCGGTGTCGATCATCAAGAGATCGGCCCCCTCCCGCTGGGCGCGTTCCAGCGCGTCAAACGCCAGACTGGCCGGGTCCGACCCTTCGGGCGCGGTCAGAACCGGAACACCCGCCCGATCACCCCAAATCCGCAGTTGTTCAACCGCAGCAGCGCGAAAGGTGTCGCCCGCCGCAATCACCACATTCTTGCCCGCTGCCTTGAACTGGCTGGCCAGCTTGCCGATGGTCGTCGTCTTGCCCGACCCATTGACCCCCACCACCAAAACAACCTGCGGTTTTTGCGGGTAAAGCGGCAGCGGCCGCGCAACGGGCGTCATGATCCGCGCGATTTCAGCGGCAAGCGCCCTGCGCAATTCGCCCGAGCTGATCTTTTTGCCAAACCGGCCCTCGGCAATATTCGCGGTCACCCGCACAGCCGTGTCGACGCCCATATCGGCCTGGATCAACATCTCTTCGAGACTTTCCAGCATCGCGTCATCCAGCGTGCGCCGGGGTTCGTCCGTGCCCGAAAAAATCTTTCCCACCAACCCCTTTTCGGCCGGTGCATCGGCCGACTGGTTGACCAAGGCATCCAACCCCTCACCGATCTTGTCCGACGATTTGAACAGGCGGTCTTTGAGTTTGGAAAAGAATGACATTCCGGGCCTCGCAGCTTGGCGTTTCCTTCACCTAATGCCTTTGGCAGACCATGGAAAGGGCGGGCAGCGCCTTATCCATTGGGAAAGGCAAAAAACAGAAAGCTGCCAAAGACGATCAGCCCCTGCCCCACCACATAGGCGGGCCAGAGCGTGGCCCCCAAAAGCTTTTCCGCCGCAAGGGTTTTCACGACAAAGACCCGCGCCCCCAGCAAAAGGTCAGAGAGCACGAAAAGCGCCGTTCCCGCCTGAATGATCCGCGTGCCATCATTGGCGGGCAACAGAATGGCCGTCACCGCCATGGCCCCAAAGACAAGGCCATAGCCCCGCACAGCCCATGTCAGCGCCCCCGTTCTGGGGATCAGCCACGCCTCATTGGTCAGGATCAGCGCCGCCACGCCCAAAATCGCCCAAATCTGCCAAGCGGGGATCAGTCCAAACCCGAAACGCACAGGGTCAAGGGTGGCCAGATGGGCCGAACGCCACCACAGACCCGCCACATAGGCCAGATGACCCAAGGCAAAGGCCAGCATCCCCAAACGCAAGGCCCGCGCCCCATTGCGCGACAAAAGGTAATCGCCGCACCCGCCCAGAGTCAGGCCCAAGGCAATGACCCAAAGCGGATCGCCCCGCAGCAGGGCATCGACCAAAAGCGCCAGAGCGATTGGCGTGATCGCCGAAGTTTTCACCACCGATTGCAGCCAGTCCCCCTCTTCCGGGTGCTGACTGTAGTGCAACCAATAGACCATTGCGGCACAAAGGCTCAGACTGGCGAAAACGACCATGCCCAATTCAGACAATTCGGTGACCGTCATGCTGTGCCCCGCTTCGAAGATTTGCCGCCGCAATCATCGCCATGGATTGGTCGAATTTTCGTGGTAAATCGCGTTTCATGAAAGAGAAATCTTCCGCCTTTCGGTTGACCATGCCGCTTTTTGCTGTGGCCACGCTGTTGCCCGCGGCCCTGATGCTGTGCGGGGTGTTTTTCGGGGGCGGCTGGGTCTGGCTCGGGTTCCTGTATATGGGGGGGCTGGCGCTTGTGCTGGATCAGGTGATCCCGCTCGTTCCCGCAGATGACTGCATACTAAAATAGCGCTAGATAGCCGCGAAATCCGTTAGTTAAGTGAGGCCCAAACGATGACCGAAATCCAATTGGCGTTGATTCAGACGTCACTTGCTTGGGAGGACCGGGAGGCCAATGTTGATCATTTCGGAGCACTGCTCGAGCGGGCTCGCGGGGCTGATTTAATTATTC
>JALQUQ010000264.1 GCA_023263735.1 Paracoccaceae bacterium
GCGATGAACCAGCGCGAGGTTGCATCGCTGCAAGAACAGCTGATCGCCACCAAAAAGGAAGAGCTGAAAAACTATATCTCGATAGCGCGCACCGCATTTTCCACCATCTATGGCAATGCCCTGCCCGACGATGCCGAGGCGAAGTTGCGGGTGTCCCAAATTCTGGCCGCCATGACCTATGGCACCGAAGGGTTCTTTTTCGTCTATGATTACGACGGCACCAATATCGTCAGCCCCCGCCAGACCTGGCTGATCGAAAAGAACTGGGCGGGGCTGGCCGATGCCGAAGGCACGCCCGTGGTGGACAAGCTGATCGATCTGGCGCGCAAGGGGGGCGGCTTTCACACCTATGTCTGGCCCAAACCCTCATCCGGGCGCGATGGGCGCATGATCACCTATGTGATCGGCCTGCAAGACTGGCGGTGGGCGGTCGGAACGGGGGTGTTCATCGATGATGTCGTGGCCACCGTCAACGCGACCCGCGTCGCCACCGAAACCCGCATCCGCAAGGCCTTTGTCTATATCGGGGCCATCACGCTGACCGCCATTCTGGTGGTGTTTCTGTCGGGGTTGCTGCTGAACCTGCGCGAACATCGACTGGCGGATGCCAAGCTGAAAGCGCTGACCCAACGCATCTTTGACACGCAAGAAGAGGAACGGGGCCGCGTCGCCCGCGAATTGCATGACTCGATCAGCCAGATCCTTGTGGGCGCGCGCTATACGCTGGAACTGGCGCGGCGGCGTCTGACCTCGGGCGATGCGCGGGCCGGGGAAAGTCTGGGCGCGGGGATCGACACGCTGAACGGCGCCATCCAAGAGGTGCGCCGCATCAGCCGCGATCTGCGCCCCGGCGTGCTGGATGACCTTGGCCTTGGCCCCGCGCTGCAATCCTTGGCCGAGGAATTCGGCAAGCGCACCGGGATCGAGGTCGTCTTTACCACCAACCCCTTTCGCAACCGTCTGGATCAGGAGTCAAAGATCGCGCTCTACCGCATCGCCCAAGAGGCGCTGACCAATGTCGAACGGCATTCGGGCGCGACCAAGGTCAGCGTTCTGGTGCGCGGCACCAAGGACGGGGCGGTGGTGCGCATCGAAGACAATGGCCACGGCATGCCCCCCACCCGCCGCGAGGGGCTGGGCCTGCGCAACATGGTCGAACGGATGGAACGGCTTGACGGAACCTTGCGAATCCTGTCCACCAAAAACGGAACCGTGATCGAGGCGCAGGTGCCCCTGTCGCACATGCTGCCCCCCACCGGATCGGTAAAGGCCTGACACATGACCGAGCCCAGCTCTCTGACCCGCATCCTGATCGTCGACGATCACCCCATGGTCGCCGCGGGCATCCGCGCCATTCTGGAAACCTATGACGATATTCAGGTGGTGGGCACCCTGTCGAACGGGCGCGAGGCGATTGATCAGGTCGAGGCGTTGGACCCCGATGTCATCTTGCTCGATCTGAACATGCCGCAGGTGAACGGCTTGGCCGCAACCGAGATGATCCTTGAACGGCGGCCCGATACCCGCATCCTGATCCTGTCGATGCATGACTCGCCCGAATATATCAGCACCGCCCTGTCGCATGGCGCGATGGGCTATGTGCTAAAAGACGTGCCGACCGAAGAGGTCAAGATCGCCATCGATACGGTCATGGCCGGCAACCGCTATCTTTGTGTGGGGGCCAGTGGCAGTCTGGGCCCCGCCTCGGCCGATGGGCGCGAACCGCTGACCAGCCGCGAACAGACGGTGCTTTTGGAACTGGCGCAGGGCAAGTCGAACAAGGAAGTGTCGCAAGCGCTGGAGATTTCGGTGCGCACGGTCGAAACCCACCGCAAGAACATCAAGCGCAAGCTCGGCATTTCCTCCACCGCCGGTTTGACGCGCTATGCCATCGAACATGGCGTCTTGCAGGGCACCGGTCGGGTTTGACCTTCGCCGCCACGGGGGCTAGCCCCGCTGGGTCAGCACCACGCCCACCGCCATCAGGGTCAATCCCGCCGCGCGGGTCAGCGTCATATGGCGCACGATCGCGCCCGACAGCCCGAAATGATCGATCACCGCCGAAGAGATCAACTGCCCCAGCAGCACAAAGGTGATCGCATTGCCCAGACCAAAGCGCGGCGCGACCCATGTCACCGACAGCACGTAAAAGCAGACAAAAAGCCCGCCCAAAAGCAGATAGCGCGGTTGCGCCGGGATCAGCGCCAGTTTGCCGCCCATGCCGGTGACCAACATCACCGTCAGCGCCGCCAGAAACGCCACCGAAAACAGCACGACCGAGGCGGCGGCGGGCGATCCGATCAGCGCCCCCAATCGGCCATTCAGCGCGGCAAGGATCGGAATGCCAATTCCGGCGGCCAACATGATCGCGGCATAGCGAAGCGTTTCTGGCGTCATTTCGAACCTCATCCTGATGTGCCGGCCACCTTCGGGGCGTTTGGGTGGGGTTTCAAGCGGGCATCGGGCAGAAATGGCCCGAAATCCCCGGCCATTCGGGGCGGGCGTCCAATTATGGCGGGCCCGCCCCTTGTATTCCGCCGCCCAAGCCCAACCTTTGGACAAAGTCCACGTCGGAGATCATCTTGACCTACCTGCTGTTTCTTGTTGGCCTCGTCGCGCTTTTTGCCGGCGGGGAGCTTTTGGTGCGCGGCGCGTCTTCTATCGCGCGCCATTACCGGCTGTCACCGCTGCTCATCGGTTTGACCATTGTGGGCTTTGGCACCTCGGCCCCCGAATTGATGGTGTCGGTTCAGGCTGCAATGGACGGTCAACCCGCCATCGCCATCGGCAACGTGCTGGGGTCCAACGTCGCCAATATCCTGTTGATCCTTGGCGTCTCGGCCGCGATTGCCCCCCTGCTGATCCCGGTCAAGAAAATCTGGCGCGATCTCGGCTTCATGCTTTTGGCAACGACGGCGATCTGGTTGATGCTTTTGGACGGCATCGTAACCCGCCCCGAAGGCGTGATGCTGATGCTGGGGCTGGTGATCTTTCTGGCGGTGGCCTTTGTCTTTGGCAAAGCCGAAGAGGACAGCGGCGCGCACCCGCCGATGAAAATGCCGCTTGCAATCGGTCTGACCCTTGGGGGGCTGATCGCGCTGGTGATCGGGGCGCAGTTTCTGGTCGACAGCGCCAGCACGATTGCCCGGTCTTTTGGCGTGTCCGAGGCGATGATCGGCCTGACCGTCGTGGCCGTGGGCACCAGCCTGCCGGAACTGGCCACCAGCGTCGTGGCCGCCCTGCGCAAGCAGACCGAAATCGCGGTGGGCAATGTGGTGGGATCGAACGTGTTCAACATCTTTTCGATCCTTGGCATCACATCGCTGATCAGCCCGATCCCCGCCGATCCGCGCTTTGCCAGCATTGATATGTGGTGGGTTGCGGCCACCGCCGTGGGCCTGACGATCATCGCCCTTGTGCTGCGCGGCCTGCCCCGGATCGCGGGGTTTGGCCTGCTGGCGGCCTATGCGGCCTATGTGGGCCTGATGCTGGCCTGAGGTTGGCCTGAGGTTCGCCCGATTGGGGCATCTTGATCGGAAATTGCGCGGCGGCGAGGTGACTCGCCGCCGTTTTCCGTCTTGGGGCCAAGCAGAGGGCCGCAAAACCGCCGCCACCTTTTCAAAAATATCGCAAAAATCCCACCAGACGAACGAAAAGTTCAAAAATTACCCCCCGCCGCGACACTTTATACTTATTTTTGCGGTTGACGACCTCGTGCCGGCCCCATAGGTTGCCCGCATTAGGTCAAGAGGGGGCGGCGATGCTGCACGTACTCGTACTTGGGGGGATTTGGCGCGTGGGCCGGTAACGGTTGACCATCTTGGTTCCCATGCGCCCCCGGATCACCCCCGGGGGCTTTTTGTTGCGCAATACGGATGTAAGCGGAGACAGGAAATGACACGTCAGATGACGGGCGCGAAGATGGTGGTGCAGGCCTTGAAGGATCAGGGCGTGGAGGTCGTATTTGGCTATCCCGGCGGTGCCGTCCTTCCGATCTATGACGAAATCTTTCAGCAGAACGACATTCGCCACATCCTTGTGCGTCACGAACAGGGCGCTGTGCACATGGCCGAAGGATATGCGCGTTCGACCGGGAAACCGGGCGTTGTGCTGGTGACCTCGGGCCCCGGTGCCACCAATGCGGTGACCGGTCTGGTCGATGCGCTGATGGATTCGATCCCGCTGGTCGTGCTGAC
>JALQUQ010000265.1 GCA_023263735.1 Paracoccaceae bacterium
GTCGACGTTGAGATAGGGGTCAAGCTTGCGCAGGCGGACCGTATAGCCGCGCGCCTGCAACAAAGCCCCCAAGGCCGCCGAAGCAAGCCCTTTGCCAAGGGAGGATACCACACCGCCAGTAATGAAGATGTAACGTGCCATGAAGGGCCTCCCGCGTATCGATTCGGATCAGTGGAATCGCAGGTCCACGGGACTCATGCCTTAACGCAGCAAAAAAGTCTTGGCAACAGCACCGCAAGATGCTGTCGGCCTTTTCCGGGATGCGACAATGGATGGTATCAGTTTTCGGCTTTGGGCGGGGTCAACGGCGCATCGGCCGGTGCCGGCGGCAGCAGGTCGGACCCAAGAGGCGCCGCAGGGGCAGCAGGTTCAGCCGGAGCCGGGGCGCCGATCTGATCAACCACCGAGCCCTGATTGGCGTTTTGTGCGGCCAAGACGGTCAGCGTCAACGAGGTGGCGATGAAAGCCGCCGCCAGAATCCAGGTGGCTTTGCCCAGTGCCGTGGCCGCGCTGCGGCCCGACATCACGCCGCTGCCACCGCCGCCCATGCCAAGGCCGCCGCCTTCGGAGCGCTGAAGCAGAACCACCCCGATCAGAAGCAGGGCAAGGATCAGATGGACGGTGAGAATGACATTTTCCATGGCGAGCCTTTTTCGCTGACGCGCCTATCTAGGCGGATGGGGGGCAGGGTGCAAGGGCTTTGCACCGGGAAAGTGCCGCAGAGCGCAAGAATGCGCGCGGCCCCGGCGCCGAACAGGCCAAGGCGCCCGGCCGACCCCGGGGAATTTGGATATTTGGACCAAGGTAAAAGGGGCAGGCGCGCGCCCGAATGGCAGAGGGGGCATGTAAGAGCGCGGGCGCGGGGTGGAAAAACGGGGGCTGCGGGCGGGCTGCGGCCATTTTGCTGTTTCTCTTTGCGGGAAGGGTCGCTATAGGGTGCGCGGTTTTCATCCGATCAAAGGACTGCTGCCATGGCGAATGTGGTTGTCGTAGGCGCCCAGTGGGGCGACGAGGGCAAGGGGAAGCTGGTTGACTGGCTTTCCGAGCGCGCGGACATCGTCGCGCGGTTTCAAGGCGGGCACAACGCCGGGCATACCTTGGTCATCGACGGCAATGTCTACAAGCTGAGCCTGTTGCCCTCGGGGATCGTGCGGGGCGGCAAGTTGTCGGTGATCGGCAATGGTGTGGTGCTGGACCCCTGGGCGCTTTTGGCCGAGATCGAAAAGCTGAAGGGGCAGGGCGTCGACATCTCGCCCGAGAACCTGATGATCGCGGAAAACACGCCGCTGATCTTGCCGGTGCATGGCGAGTTGGACCGGGCGCGGGAAAGCCAGAACACGGTGGCCAAGATCGGCACCACCGGGCGCGGCATTGGCCCGGCCTATGAAGACAAGGTGGGCCGCCGGACGGTGCGCGTGGCCGATCTGGCCGATGAGGCGACGCTGGATCAGCGGATCGCGCGTCTGTTGACCCATCACAATGCCCTGCGCGCGGGGCTGGGGCTGGAGCCGGTGGATGCAGCGGCCCTGAAGGCGCAATTGATGGAAGTGGCGCCGAAGGTTCTGCCCTATGCCAAACCGGTGTGGAAGGTGTTGACCGAGGCCCGCCGCGCCGGCAAGCGCATTCTGTTCGAAGGGGCGCAGGGGTCGCTTCTGGATGTGGATTTCGGGACTTATCCCTTTGTCACCTCGTCGAACACTTTGGCGGGCATGGCCGCGACCGGCACCGGTCTGGGGCCGACGGCCGTCGATTACGTGCTGGGGATCGTCAAGGCCTATACGACGCGGGTGGGCGAAGGCCCGTTCCCGTCGGAGCTTTTCGATGCCGATGGCGAACGTCTGGGCGAGCGGGGCCATGAATTTGGCACGGTGACCGGGCGCAAGCGCCGCTGCGGCTGGTTTGACGCGGTTCTGGTGCGGCAGACCTGTGCCACTTCGGGGGTTTCTGGCATTGCCTTGACCAAACTTGACGTGCTGGACGGGTTCGAGACGCTGCGCATCTGCACCGGCTATGAGCTGGATGGGGAAATGCTGGATTATCTGCCGACGGCGGCCAATCTGCAGGCGCGGGTGAAGCCCATCTATGAAGAGATGGAAGGCTGGAGCGAGTCGACCGTTGGCGCGCGCTCTTGGGCCGATCTGCCGGGGGCTGCGGTCAAATATGTGCGCCGCATCGAAGAGTTGATCCAATGCCCCGTGGCTTTGGTGTCAACCAGTCCCGAGCGGAATGACACCATTCTGGTCAAAGACCCGTTCGAAGATTGATCGACGGCGGGGAATAGGATGGCATTGCGCTATAAGACCCGAAAGCGGCTGGCCCTGCTGGTTCTGGCCATCGGCTTGCCGCTTTATATCGTGGTGGCGGTCACGGTTGTCGGGCTGTTTGATCGCCCGTCGATCTGGCTTGAACTTGGGGTCTATGTGGGGCTTGGCATTCTCTGGGCCTTGCCCTTGAAGCCGATTTTCATGGGCGTGGGGCAGCCTGATCCCGATGAAACCGCTGCGTCGCGCGAGGATCGTTAGGCCGTTTTGCCGTGGCACCCGGTGGGTTCTGACCCTGCGGGTTTGCGTGTTCTGAATAAGAAAACAGGCGGGCGCTGAGGGCGCACCGCCTGTCTTTGGGGCCTTGATGGCAGCCTCGGCCCACTGTTCCTTAGCTCGCGATGCGGCGGGCCTCTTCCAGAATTTCGGCGCCTTCGGGCAGGGTATACCGCCCCCTCGCCTGACGTTGGATCCTTCCATCGCGCAACAGCGCCCCGAACGAGCGCAGGCTGTCTTCGCGCGCGGCCGTGCCCGAAACGCCGTTGACGTGGCGAATGAGTTGCGGGCGGGTAAAGCTGTCTTGCCCCTCGACGCAGGCGACATAGGCGGCGGCGGCTTCGAGCAGTTTCGAAAGGTCTTCGGCCCCCAACTTATCGGCGAATTCGGCAAAGCTGAGTTCCGAGCCGAACATGTTGTCCGCGCCCTCTTCGTCGTCCTCTTCGTCGCCATCCAATTGCGCCAAGGGGGCTGGGCGGGCCGATGCGGGGCGGGCCGGTGCGGGGGCAGGGGGTTGGGCCAAGGTTTGGGCCGGGGCAGGGTCGGCAAGGGCTGCGGCCAATCCGATCGGTTCGTCATCGTCAAATTCGTCGGCGGGCGGCGCGGCCGGGCGGTCGATCCGTTGGGCCGATGCCAGAACCAAGGGGGCGGGGCGTACGTCGGGCGAAACGGGCGGGGCCGGGCGATCCTCGGGCGAGATCGCACGGGCCAGATCTTCGCGGTAGGCGGTTGCGGCGGCGTCGCGGTTTTGGCCCAGACCCTGACCGGTGGCGCGGCGTTCGGCGACGGTTGCGGCCACGGCTGCCTTGAGATGCGCAATCGCATTCTGGCGGCGGCGGTTGTCGGGGCCCGACATCTGTTGCGTGGCCTCGGCCATCAGACGGCTGATCGAGTCATCGCCCGCAGGGCCAAGGCGCTGCGGGGTCTTGGGCGCGCGGGTTGGGCGCACTGGGGTTGCGGCTGGGGCCGGGGCGGCGGCGGCTGGGGCGGGGTCTGCAGTAGTCTCTCCGGTTGGAGAAAGACGACGCACACGGATCACGCGCGCCTTGGGACGCTCGGCCGTGACCTCTTTTGACTCGGGGGATGGCTGGGGGGAGGACGCCGGGGCCACCACAGGGGCTGGCGCAGGCGCCGGGGCGGCCTCGGGCGATTCCGACACGCGCAACCGGCGAACCGGGCGGGCGGGGCGAACGGCGGCGGGTTCTTCCTCGGGCACAGGGGGCACGACCGGATCAATCGTTGTCAGGTCCGCCGGCTCTTCCATCGCGATGGTGCTGTCGTCGATGGGGGCATCCTGAACCGGGGCGGCGTCGTGGGTCACTTCGACGGCTGCGTCCTCGGGTTCGATCAACTGGCCAAGGCTGGCCAGAATCATCTCGTCGGTCGCGGTGTCGGCGGCGGGTTCTGCCATGGGGGCAACAACGGTCGCGGGCTCTGACCCCGCCGACAGCGTTTCCGACAGGCTGGCCAGAAAATCATCATCGTCGTCCTCAGCCGTGTCAGGCTCTGCCTCGACGATGGGATCATCGGTCAGGGCTGCGCGCAGGTCAGCTTCGAACTCTTCGGACGGATCGAAGGTTTCCGGGGCCTCAACGGTTTCCAGGGCCTCAACCGGGGGGACTTCGACCTCTGCGTGTTTGAGGGGCGCGGGCGTTG
>JALQUQ010000266.1 GCA_023263735.1 Paracoccaceae bacterium
GCATGTGATCGCCGCAAAAGCTGTGGCTTTCGGCGAAGCGCTGCGCCCCGAATTCAAGGCCTATGCGGCTGCGGTCAAGGCGAATGCCGCGGCCATGGCGGATGAGCTGATGAAGGGCGGCATCGACATCGTTTCGGGCGGCACCGACAACCACCTGTGCTTGGCCGACCTGCGCCCCAAGAAAGTGACCGGCAAGGCGGCCGAGGCTGCTTTGGGCCGCGCGCACATCACCTGCAACAAGAACGGCGTGCCGTTTGACCCGGAAAAACCGTTCGTGACCTCGGGCATCCGTCTGGGCGCACCGGCAGGCACCACCCGTGGCTTTGGCGAGGCTGAGTTCCGTCAAATCGCCCGCTGGATCGTTGAAGTGGTCGATGGTCTGGCCGCCAATGGCGAGGCCAACAACGGCGACGTCGAAGCCAAGGTGCGCGGCGAAGTGCAGGCCCTTTGCGCCCGCTTCCCGATGTATCCGAGCCTGTGATCCCAACAGCGCCCTGCCTTATGAAAACAGCCCTTCGGGGCTGTTTTTTCATTTCGGCCCCTGTTTCCCCGGGAACCTGGCCTTTTCCCACCGGTTGACGCCCCGGCCGGGCCGTTCCTAAGGTCGACAGACCCAACCACAGGCCGCCGATGACCCTCGATCACAAACCCACCCGCTCTTTGGAACGCCGTCTGGGCGACTGGGCGCGCAGCCATCTGCCGGATGGATTGGTCGGGCTGATCATGTTCGTTCTGAAACAAGGCTGGGCTTGTCTGTTTGGCGGGCTTTTGCTGGCGGGCATCCTGATCACCAAGGCCATCTGGCACCCCGATTGGGGGGTTCATCGCTATGACGCCCTGTTCCTGTTCGCCGTGGGGACACAGGCCCTGTTCCTGACCTTTCGTCTGGAAACGTGGGAAGAGGCGCGGGTGATCCTGCTGTTCCATCTGACCGGCACGGCGATGGAATGGTTCAAGGTGCATGCAGGATCATGGTCCTATCCAGAGCCGGGGCTGTTCAAGGTCTTGGATGTCCCGCTGTTTTCCGGGTTCATGTATGCCAGCGTCGGCAGTTACATGGCCCGGGTCATTCGGGTGTTTGACATGCGATTTGCCCCATTCCCACCGTTTTGGGTGACGCTGACGCTCGCGGTTGCGATCTATGCGAATTTCTTTGCCCACCATTTCTTGCCCGACATACGGCTGGGGCTGTTCTTGGCGACGGTGATCCTGTTTGCCCGCACCCGCATTTGGTTTCGGATTTCTTCGGCCCCCGGCGCGCGTCACCTGTGGATGCCGCTGCCCGTTGCGGCGGCTTTGTCGGCACTGGCGCTTTGGGTGGCTGAAAACGTCGGTACGGCCACGGGCACATGGCTTTACAGCGGGCAGGCCGTCGGGCAGATGGTCAGCTTTTCCAAGCTCGGGTCGTGGTATCTGCTGCTTTACGTCGCTTTTGCGACGGTGACGCTGGTTGTGCGGGGGGCGTTGTATCCGGGGCCTTGGCGGCCCTCGACCCAAGGGCCGTTAGAGCAGGCCCTTTGACTTCATCAGCACATATCCCACAGCCAGAACCAGCAACCCCAAAGCCGCCGTCGCCGCCGCCCCTACGGCAAGACCGATGACCCCACCCGATTTCGGCGGCAGGGCCAACAGATATTTGGTCACCTCGTCATAAGCCTCGGCCACTTTGGTCTGGTCGATTTGGGCCAGCATCTTGGGATTGTGCGACAGCGCTGCAAAGGCCACCAACTGCTCGCAGGCTTGGGTCACCTTGCGCGGCATCGACCGACGGGCCCGCTTGAGCTTTGCCTCAAGCCCCTTGCCGCGAATGCCCATCCGGCTTTCCAAGAGCTGGGCTGCCCGGTCTGCCATTTGCTGAATTGCCGCCGCGCCCATGATGACCTGACCACTCCCCAATACCTGTATCGAAATCATAGGTTCGGTTTGATCGGCAGACAATGCTGCACGGCGGCAACAAACCACAGCAAAGCACCGGGTGGCAAGGTTGCCACTGCGGGTCCGAGCACTGTACCAAGGGCGCACTTCCCTTTTGCTTTGCCCAATGGGTGACCGATGCTTGCCACCATTCTCCACCCTGCCGCCACGCCCACCGATGCCGTGCCGCTGGTCATCGCGCATGGGCTGTTTGGATCAGGGCGGAACTGGGGCGTCATCGCGCGCCGCATGGCCGATATCCGCGATGTGATCGCCGTCGATATGCGCAATCATGGCAACAGCGATTGGACGCCGACCCACAGCTATCCAGAAATGGCCGCCGATCTGGCCGAGGTCATCCACGGGATCGGGGGCCCGGTTGATCTGATGGGGCATTCGATGGGCGGCAAGGCCGCCATGCAACTGGCGCTGACCCACGGAGATTTGGTGCGCCGCTTGATCGTCGCCGATATCGCGCCCGTGGCCTATACCCATGATCAGACCCGCCATATCGACGCAATGCGCGCCCTTGATCTGACCGGCCTGACCACCCGGGGCGAGGCGGATCGCAGGTTGGCTGAAACCGTGGATGACCCTGCGCTGCGTGCGTTTTTCCTGCAATCGCTGGACCTGAAATCAAATCCGCCGCGCTGGCGACTGAACTTTGATGTTCTGGCGCGCGACATGGCGGGAATCGTCGGGTGGCCCGGAACGATGGGTCGCTTTGACGGACCGACCCTGTTTCTGACTGGGGCGGACAGCACCTATGTCAAACCCGAATACCGTGATCACATCCGGGCCCTGTTTCCCCGCGCCCGTTTCGCAAAAATCCCGGGCGCAGGGCATTGGCTGCATGCGGAAAAACCGCGCGAGTTCGAGGAAACCATGCGGGTCTTTCTGACCGCCTGACCGCCTTAGGGCAGCAAGGCGGGCAGGAACAGAACGATCCCGGGCACGGCCACGACCAAGGCCACCACCACCAGATCGGCCAGCATGAAGGGCACCACGCCCTTGAAGATCTGGGTGACGGTCACGTATTTGTCGGCCACGTTCTTGATCACAAACACATTCATCCCCACCGGCGGGGTGATCATGCCGATTTCCAGCAGCTTGACGACCAGCACGCCAAACCAGACAAGGCTGATCCCCTGCGCCTCGACCACCGGCAAAAACACGGGCAAGGTCACCAGCATCGCGCCAAAAGGCTCCATAAAGGTGCCAAGGATCAGATAGATCACGATGATGATGAACATGAGAGAGGCGTAGTTCAGCCCCGAATCCGCCACGGCCCCTGCGATCAGATTGGACAGCCCCGACAGCCCCAGAAACCGGGTAAACATCGTGGCCCCGATGCCGATGGCCAAAAGCGACCCGGTGGTCATCACCGTTTCCATGACCGAGGTGCGAAAGGCTTTCAGCGACATCCGCCCAGTCGCCGCGGCAACGCCCATGGTGCCAAATGCGCCAACGGCCCCCGCCTCGGTCGCCGTAAAGACCCCCGCGAACAACCCGCCGAACACCAGAAAGATCAGCACCAGAACCGGCGCGACCTTGGCCAAGGCCGACCCCACATTCGCGCTGGAAACAGCGGTGGTCGGGGGGATGATGTCGGGCCGAAACACGGCCAGCAGCAAGACCACGGCGCAATAGGAAATGGCGGTCAGGATGCCAATGGACACGCCGCCAATAAAGACCTGCGTGATCGAGGTTTCGGCGATCACCCCGTAAATGATCATCAGAATCGACGGCGGGATCAGGGCGCCGATGGTGCCCCCCGCCGCAATGCAGCCCGCCGCAACCGAGGGCCGATACCCCGCCGCAACCATTTCAGGAATGGCGATGCGCCCCATCGCGGCCGCACAGGCCAGCGAAGACCCGGACACCGCCGCAAAGCCCGAGCAGGCAAAGATCGACGAAATCGCCAACCCGCCCGGCAGCCGCGCCAGAACGGCCTTGGCGGCCTCGAACAATCCGCCCGTCAATCCGGTGTGAAAGGCCAGAAAACCCATCAAAAGGAACATGGGCACCGCGCTCATCGTCCAGCTTGCGGCAAAGCCATAGGGGGTATTGGCCAGAACGCCCAAGGCAGGCGTGATCCCGATCAGAGCCGTGATCCCGCCCAACGAGACAAGGATCAACGACAGGGCAACCGGCAAACGCAGGATCAACAACAGGGCCAGGGCCCCAACGCCCCACAATCCAACATCGGTATTCATGCCCGAAGATCCTCAGTTTTAGGGGAAAGCCCCGGCCACAGCGTG
>JALQUQ010000267.1 GCA_023263735.1 Paracoccaceae bacterium
TTTCCCTCCAAAGGTCATCTTGCAATGCATGAAATTTTCTCCATCAGCCTCAAAAAATGAATAAAGACCGGCGGCAGGGATCCGCCGCCGAAACGCTTTTCGCCATTTCAGCCTAGCAAAGGCCTTCCAGCCTCGCAAAGAAACCCTGACGGGATCACCGTTTTTTCAACCACCCCAAGAATGCGGCGTCGGCGCTGCGGAGTTTGGGGCGGCCGGAGCGGGTCCACATGGCGCGCCATTCGGCCTCCAAGGCATAGATGTCCCAGCCGGGGGCAAGGCTGCGGGCCTTGTCATAGGTCAGGGATTTCAGCATCGGGCCATCGCCCGGGGCCACGACCTGATCGCGGCGGGTGACGCAGAGCAGATCGCCCGGCTCTTCGGTCAGGTGATAATCGGGCAGATGGTCGCCCGCGATCATGTCGCGGATCATCTTGCGAAAGACCCGAAGCGGGCTGGCCGAGCCCGATTTCTTGCACAGAACATCCATGCCGATGCGCCATTCGGGCTGGCGGCCGCAATGTTTGCGGGCCAACTCATAGACCCTACGTTCCAGCGGTTTGCGCAGCCGGAAATAATCGCGGCTGAGCGTCAGCACCGATTTCGACAGGACCGCGCGAAAGAGCCAGTCTGACAGGGTCACCGCCACCTGCACCATCCGCCCGCCTTTGGTGGCGCGCACGATCTGCCAGCTTTCGATCAGGCCAAAGCCGGTGGTGACCTCATGCCCGCCGGTTTCGATATTGGTGGTGATGCGGGTGCCGGCCAGACGCTCGAAGGCCTCACGCAGGCGGGCATAGCCATCGCCGCTGGTCTCGCGGTTGGTGGCGACGAGGAGGTCATGCGCGGTCAGCCGCAGGTGCCGCGTGACCTCGCGCCCCGCGTTCAGGGCCGCCATCAACTGGCTGATGCAATAGATCAGGATGTCCTTGTCAAAGAGCGTGGCCAGCCCCTTGACCGAGGGGACGACCGTGATCTCGACCCCGTTGTGGGTGTAGTTCAGGATGCGCCGATCGGGCCGGGTGGACAGCGAAAAGATCGGATGTTCCATGCTGGCCATATCGGCCTTGGGCAAGACGTCAAAGAGGTCGCAGATGAAGAAATCACCGCCCCTTTGATCGATCAATCTGTCGGGAAGGAGATGCCCCCCGCCGCCGGTTCCTGCTGCTGCCGCCATGCCCGCCCCATATGGCCCGTGATCCGGGCACTTCGTGGTTTCATTGACGCCCAAGTTATCCACAGGGGGGCGGGAGGCCAAGCAAAAGTTTTCACAGGATCGGGGGATCAGATTCAGCGCTTCGGGGGATCAGAGTCGGGGCATCGGGGTTTCAGAGTCGCACGGGCGGAAAAGTCGTGAAAAATAATGTTTTGATTCAAGGCTTTACGGAAATGACCCAGGGCCCGTAACTAATCTGATAACATCAGATTAACACAAGCGTTCGATTTCGGGCCAAAATCGCCCCCAAACGGCCCCGCGCGCGCTCTGTCATAAGCTGTTGATTTTGCTATGAAATGAAAAGAAGAGCCTTTGATGTTGCATCTTTTATTTCATGTGCTGCGTTTTTGTGTATATTGGAAAAAACAACGCACATGAGGCAGCATGTCCCGCGAATCGAGCCGCGACGCAGGCACCGACCTTCCCCCCTATTTCAACCTTTCGCCCGATGCGGCGATGGCGGCCTTGGGCCCGGCGGTGGGCACGCCGGAACTGGCGCGGATCGCCGAATTGGCCAGCCGGGGCCGGGCCGATCTGGCCAGCCGGGGCATGGGCGAAGAGGGCAGAAAAACGCTGCGCCTGTTTTCCACATGGGAGATCTGCCGCTATCTGATCCCGGTGGCGCAGGGCCATTTCCGCCGCGTGCTGAAGGCCAATCCCGAATTGCCGCAGGGCCAGTCGGAAACCGAGGGCGGGGCGAAATGGTTCACGCTCGAGGAGGTGTTGCGGCTTCGCGCGCATTTCGCCGCCGAAGGGGCCAAGAAGAAAGACTATCTGCCCTATCGCCCGGCGGGGCTGCCTGCGAAAATGGTGGCGGTGGCGAATTTCAAGGGCGGGGTGGGCAAGACCTCGACCTGCGCGCATCTGGCGATGTCGGCGGCGCTCGATGGCTACAAGGTGCTGGTGATCGATCTCGATGCCCAAGGCTCGATGACCTCGATCTTTGGTGGCAAGGTGGCGGATGAATGGCAGACCGCCTTTCCGCTGTTGGCGCGCCATTATGCGCGGCATCTGCAGGGGGAAAACCGGGCGCGGGTGGATCGCGGCGACACGCCCCATCCGTTGGACCCGACCCTGACCGAGGCGCTCAAGATCGACCCGTCCTCGATCATCCAGAAAACCCATTGGCCGAATATCGATCTGATCGGCAGCCAGTTGAACCTCTATTGGGCCGAGTTTCAGATCCCGGTCTGGCGGATGCAGGCGCGGGGCTGGAAGCTGTGGGATGCGCTGACCGAAAGCCTGGACGAAAGCGGGGTTCTGGATCGCTATGATCTGATCTTCCTCGATACGCCGCCGGCGCTTGGCTATCTGACCATCAACGGGCTGGCGGCGGCCGATATCCTTTTGGTGCCGGTGGGGGCGTCGTTTCTGGAATTCGATTCCACGGGGCGGTTCTTTGACATGCTGCATTCGACCTTCTCCTCGATCGAAGAGGGGGAGAACATGGCCGCCCGCGCGCTTGGCCGACCCGAGCTGGCCTTTGAATGGGATGCGGTGCGCACGATCCTGACCCGGTTCGACGGCGGCCAGCAGGCCGAGATGGCCTCCTTCATGCAGGCGTGGCTGGGCAAGTCGATGACGGCGCAGCGGCAGGAATTCACCGCGCTGATCGGGCAGGCGGGCGAACAGGTGAATGGCATCTACGAGGCCGATTACCGCGACTTCAACCGCGAGACCTATATCCGGGGCCGCGAGACCTTTGATTCCACCTGGGCGGAATTCAAGAAGCTTTTGTACGGGGTCTGGCGGCGCGATGAAGTGAGCGAGGCCGAGGCATGACGGTTTCCTTTGCAACTGCGGGGCACGTGGCGTTTTCTATGCTGAAAGGAAGTCACGGCAGCCTGAGCCGCGTCCATGCTGTAACGGAGAGAGAGAATGGCCAAGCGTAAGCGCCTGACGGCAGGTCCGCTTCCCCCCGGTTTCGATCCGGATCTGCCGGAGACCGTCGGAGAGGAGGCCAGCGAGGCTGAGGCCCGTCCCAACCTTGGCCATCTGAGCCATGGCTTTGGCGCGGCACCCCCGATTGCGCGGGTGGCGGGGGAAAGCTCGGCCCAGGCCGCGCTGGATGAATTGAGCCAAGCCTTTTCGCGCGCCAAGGCCGAGGGGCGTCTGGTGCAGGCGCTGCCGCTGGAAAGCATCGACACCACCCATCTGGTGCGCGACCGCATCGCGCTGGACGAGGAGGAGCTGGCGCATCTGATCGCCTCGATCCGCGACCATGGGCAGCGGATGCCGATCGATGTGATCGATCTGGGGGATGGGCGCTTTGGTCTGATCTCGGGCTGGCGCCGTCTGACCGCGCTGCAACGGCTGGCCGATGAGACGGGGGCCGAACGCTTTGGCACGGTGCGGGCGATCCTGCGCAACCCGGCCGACGATTCGGATGCCTATGTGGCGATGGTCGAAGAAAACGAGGTGCGCCACGGCCTGTCTTATTACGAACGCGCCCGCATTGCCGCCCGGGCGGTGGATCTGGGCGTGTTCGAGACCGAGAAAAAGGCTCTGCAACGGCTGTTTTCGGCCGCGAGCCGGGCGCGGCGGTCAAAGATCGGATCGTTTCTGGCGCTGGTGCGGGCGCTGGATGATGTGCTGCGCTTTCCCTCGGCCATTCCCGAACGGCTGGGCCTGAGCCTTGCCAAGATGCTGGACAAAAAGCCCGAGGCGCTGGAGCCGTTGCGCGCGGCCCTTCTGGCGCATCCGCCGGAAAATGCCGAAAGCGAAATTGCGGTTCTGATTCAGGCGAGCAGCGGCAAAAAGGGCGCAGCCCCGGTGGAAAAACCCGCAAAGCCCGATCCGGCGGCCGCGATTCCAACCCTGCGCCGCCAGATCCGCCCGGGCGTCTTTCTTGATATCGGCGGCGGCTGGCTGAAACCGGTGCTGACCATCTCGGGGCCCTCGGTCACGCCGGACTTCCGCGAAAGGCTGGAACGCTGGCTGGCGGGCGAGGCC
>JALQUQ010000268.1 GCA_023263735.1 Paracoccaceae bacterium
ATTGGCCCGCGCCGCCATTGACGAAGGCAAGGTGGGCGAAATCACAGCCGGCTGCGCGGCCGTGCTGAACCACGGCATGGAACATTGGCATCCGAACCCCGACTTCTTCTTCCTGCCGGGGGCCGGTCCGATGCTGGACCTTGGTCCGTATTACGTGGCCAACCTGATCAACCTGATCGGGCCGGTCAAGCGTGTGGCGGCCCTGACCTCTTCGGCGCAAAAAGAGCGCACCATTTCGAACGGCCCGCGCAATGGCGAAACGGTTCCGGTCAAGACGCCCACCAACATTCACGCTCTGCTGGAGTTTGAAAACGGTGCGACGGTGAACCTGTCGACCTCGTGGGATGTCTGGCACCACAAGCGCAACCATTTCGAACTCTACGGCACCGAAGGCACCCTTTATGTGCCCGATCCGAACTTCTTTGGCGGTGAGATCGAATTTGCGGGCCGGGATGGCAAACTGGAAACGCTGAAAGGCTGGGATCACCCGTTCGGCGTGCCAAATCAGGAACATCCGCTGCGCGGGCCGCTGGCCAACTACCGCACCGCCGGCATGGCCGACATGGTTCAATCGGTCATTCAGGGGCGCGATGCGCGCTGCTCGTTCGACCGTGCCCTGCATGGGGTCGAGGTGATGACGGCCTGCCTGAAATCGGGCGAGACGGGCAGCTTTGTCACCATGACCACCACCTGCACCCGGCCGGCCGCGCTTGGCCCCGACGAGGCGCGCGCCCTGTTGGTCTAATCAAAGAGAGGCCGGAGAAATCCGGCCTCTTTCCTTTCGGTCCGAGCGTTCCCAAGGCAGCGAGCAGCACAATGGCCCAGAACCCCATCCTGCGCGGTTTCAATCCCGATCCCAGCTTTTGCCGCGTCGGGCAGGATTACTACATCGCGACATCGACCTTTGAATGGTATCCGGGTGTTCAGATTTTTCACTCCCGCGATCTGGTGAACTGGACGCTGGTGGCCCGCCCGCTGAACCGCGCCGCGCTGTTGGACATGCGCGGCAATCCGGATTCGGGTGGCATCTGGGCCCCCTGTCTAAGCCATGCGGATGGCAAGTTCTGGCTGGTTTATACCGATGTCAAACGGCTGGATGGCGCCTTCAAGGATGCGCATAATTACATCACCACCTGCGAGACGATCGACGGCGACTGGACCGACCCTTGGTACGTCAATTCCTCGGGCTTTGATCCCAGCCTCTTCCATGACCACGACGGCCGCAAATGGTTTGTCAACATGCGGTGGAACCATCGCTGGGCCGGGTCGGGGATGAACCCGTCGAATGACCGCTTTGACGGTATCGAATTGCAGGAATGGTCGCCCGAGCGGGGGCTGTTTGGCCCCAAGCATGATATCTATGCGGGCACCGATCTGGGCCTGACCGAAGCGCCCCATCTGTGGCGGCGCGGCGACTATTACTATCTGACCACCGCCGAAGGGGGCACGGGCTATGACCATGCGGTGACCTTGGCGCGGTCCCGAACCCTGACCGGCCCCTATGAAACCCATCCGGAAAAGCATGTGCTGACCGCCCGGTTTTCGCCCGACAGCCCCTTGCAGCGCGTCGGTCATGGCCAATATGTCGAAGGCCACGATGGCCGCCATTGGCACAGTTTTCTCTGTGGTCGCCCGCAGGTGGGGCCGGATGGCAAACTCTTTTGCGCTACGGGCCGCGAAACCGGTTTGGCCGAGGTTGAATGGCGCGACGATTGGCTGTGGCTCAAGGGCGGGGGGCAGGTGCCGCCGCTGACCTTGCCGCTGATGGCAGATCAACAGCTTGAACGAGAGGTGACCCGCCGGTTCGATGGGCCGACCCTGCCACCCGAGTTTCAATGGCTGCGCACCCCGCATCCCGAACGGCTTTTCACGCTGACCGGCCATTCCCTGCGGATGACGGGCCGGGAAAGTCTGGGGTCGTGGTATGAACAGAGCCTGATCGCGCGCCGTCAGGAAGAACCCGCCTATCGGGCGGGGGCGGTGTTTGACGCCGATCCCCCCACTTGGCAGCAAGCCATCGGGTTGATCACCTATTACAACCGCCACAAATTCCACGCCGCCCTGATCACCCATGAGGCGGGCCAGCGGGTTGTTTCATTGGTGTCGTGCATGGGCGATTGGCCGGGCGAGCGGCTGACCTTTCACGGCACCCATCCGGTGGACGATGGATTGGTGCCGTTGGAGGTGCAGGTTGACCGCGCCGAACAGCAGTTTCTTTTGAATGGCACGCCGATTGGCCCGGTGTTGAACGCGGCCCTGATCTCGGACGAAGGCGGCAAGGGCGAACATGCAAGCTTTACCGGCGCCTTTGTCGGGATGGTGGCGCATGATCTGACGGGACAGGGCTGGCAGGCCGATGTCCTCAGCTTTGCCTATACCGCCCAAATTTGATCAACTCTTGATCCGGTCTGGGTTTCCGCGCAAAAATGCAGAACGGGTGGGAACAGCTGGAACCGTGATGGACATCGAAAGTCGGAAGATACCGTCGCACGAGGTGACTTACGCTCGCCTGCGAGACATGATTTTGTTTGGCAAGCTGGAGCCCGGCGCCGCGGTGACCATTCAGGGACTGGTGGCCGATCTGGAGGCCGGGATGACCCCGGTGCGCGAAGCCATTCGCCGCCTTTGTGCCGAAGGGGCGCTGGAGGCGCAGGGAAACCGGCGCGTCTGCGTGCCCAAGATGACGCGCGAAATGCTGGAGCAGATCGCCTTTGCCCGGCTGACGATCGAGCCGCATCTGGCCGAACTGGCCACCCGCCATCTGACCGAACAGTCGATTGCCGAGCTGGAGCGGATCGACGGCACCATCGATGCGGCGATCAGCGCGGGCGATGTTTCGGGCTATCTGGAGGCCAATCACGCCTTTCACTTCTATCTTTACGAGGCGGCCGAAGCCCCGGTTCTGGTCGATCTGGCGCGGATGATGTGGTTGCGGTTTGGCCCCTCGTTGCGGGTGGTTTGCGCCCAGAACGGCCGAGAAGCCTTGCCCGACCGGCATCACGACGCGATTGCCGCGATGCGCGCGGGCAATGCCATCGCCCTGCGACAGGCCTTGGCCAGCGATATCCAGCAGGGCAACGATCAGGTGCGCGCCGCTTTGGCCATGGGTGAAATCTGACCCCGTCTTATTGTGCGGAGCGGCTGCGCCGCACGCGATGACATGCCTGCGCCGCTGACGCGGCTTGTCATGGGTAAGGGGCGCGGTGCGCCCCCAAGAAATTTGATCAAATTTCTTGAACGCCGGGACGCTCCGGTCTAATGTGGTGCCAAGGGGCCGGTTTGCCCGGATTGCGAGGCGCATTATGACGATCATTTCCAATCATTTGCCGACGGCCGAGCTGCAAAAGCTGGACGCGGCGCACCATTTTCATCCCTTTACCGACAAGGCCGGTCTGGATGCCAAGGGCGCGCGCGTCATCACGCGGGGCGAGGGCGTTTGGCTGTATGACAGCGACGGTGAAAAGATCATCGATGGGATGGCCGGACTTTGGTGTGTGAACATCGGCTATGGGCGCAAGGAAATGGGCCGGGTCGCGGCCCAGCAGATGGATGAGCTGGCCTATTACAACACCTTTTTCCAGACCACCCACATTCCGGCCATCGCCTTGGCCGCCGAAATCGCCAAACTGGCTCCGGGCAATCTGAACCATGTGTTCTTTGCCGGGTCGGGGTCCGAGGCGAATGACACCAACATCCGGTTGGTGCGCCGCTATTGGCAGGTCAAGGGGCAACCCGAGCGCAATGTGATCATCAGCCGCTGGAACGGCTATCATGGCTCGACCATGGGCGGGGGCAGCCTTGGCGGGATGAAGCCGATCCATGCCCATGGCGGCAAGATCGACGGGATCGAACATATCGACCAGCCTTATTGGTGGGGCGAGGGCGGCGATATGGACGAGGCCGAATTCGGTCTGGCCCGTGCGCGCCTGCTGGAAGACAAGATCCTTGAAATCGGGGCCCACAAGGTTGCGGCCTTTATCGGGGAGACGATCCAAGGGGCCGGTGGTGTCATCGTTCCGCCCGCCACCTATTGGCCGGAAATCCAAAGAATTTGCGATAAATACGGCATTCTTCTCATCGCGGATGAGGTGATCACCGGGTTTGGCCGCACCGGCAATTGGTTCGGCTCTGAAACCTTTGGCATTCGCCCTGACATC
>JALQUQ010000269.1 GCA_023263735.1 Paracoccaceae bacterium
TGCCCCGAAGCGCAAATTCCAAACTGAACCGCCGTGCCCTTCGCCAGATGGAAGGCGATCCCCACCATGTAATAGCGGGCAACGATCTCGGGCGTGGTGTTCATCGACATGCGAAACAGGTTTCGCAAGGCGACATCGACACAGATGTGCACCATCATGGCCACCACCGCAGCAGCGCCGACAAGCGCCAGCCAGCGATTGACCCGAACGGCCAAAGTTACAAGCGATTGCATCGCATTCGTCCAATACTCGAAGGAAGAAACAGGTGGGCCAATGCGGCCCACCTGCAACCCGACATCACATGCCGTAGGTGTTCAGATCGATCTTGGACCAGATTTCGGTCTGCGCACGTGCAGCCAATGCTTCTGGATCACCGCCCACCTCTTCGACAATCGCGGTCCATTTCTTGACCAGATCGGCGAATTGACCGGCCAGCGGATCGGCTGCCACGCGGGCAGCGGCGTCAGCAGCGGCGAACTCTTCCGATGCGGCCAAAAGGGCGGCGTCCGGCTCCAGCACTTCGATCGTGGAATCGGCCACAGCCTTGCGGGCCACTTCCGGCAACTGGAAGGCCCAACGGTCGGTCAACTGCGTGTCAGCGCGGTTGGCGGCGGCCAAAAGCTGGGTGCGCTGTTCCACGCTCAGCCCCTTCCACGTGTCCAGCGTGGTGGTGAAGTTCGAGGTCACGTGATAGGTGCCGATCGGAACCGGGGTCACGTATTTCGCCACATCGACCAGACGGAACGACAGCATGTCGACGATCGAGGCCATGGTGCCGTCAATGGTGCCTTGGCTCATCGCTTCAAAGGTTTCGCCCACGGGCATGTTCACCGGGGTTGCGCCAAAATGCTCGGCCCAACGCGAATAGGGCGCACCGCCCGACCGCAGGCGCAGACCTTTCAGATCGTCCACCGTCTTGACCGGCTTGGTGGTCAGCAAGACATAGACGTCCGAAGCCCCCGACCCCAGAAAGACCGAGTTGAATGCCTTGAATTCCGCTTGGCAGGGGGCGCAAGTCGCGCCGAATTCGGTCATCGCCAAGCCCATCGCATGCGGGCTGCGGCCCAGCAATGCCAGATCGCCCGCCACCACGGTTTTCGGGAAATCCGCCGCAAAGTACAGCGGCAGGGCGTTGCCCACATTCAACAGACCGGTCGCCAAGGCATCCTTGACCTGCGGCAGGGCCACAACTTCCGGCCCGATGATCGTTGCGGTCAGATTGCCGCCCGACTCGGCCGACAGAAATTCCACAAACTTTTCATACATATAATACGATGGGTGCTGCGGCGGTGCGGCAGGCGCAACGCGCAGTTCCTCGGCCACCACAGGGGCTGCCAGCATCGATGCGACGGCCAAAGCCGCCAATACGGAAAAACGTGTCTTCATGATCTCCTCCCTATCGTCATGAAACGTTATCAACCTGCGATTTTGGCGCTGTGTTATGCGCGCGTTGTTACCCCCGCATATTTTCGCAAAAGGCGCAGGAATTCTTCAAGTTCTTTGGGCGAAAGCCCCTCGGCCTCGGCAGCACGCCGGCCGAAAAAGGTATCGCGAAACCGCTGGATCAAAGCTTCGCCCACCGGCGTCAGCGACAGACACACAGCGCGGCGATCATCCTCCGGGACCACGCGCTGCACGAAACCCTGATCTTCCATCCGTCGGATCAGCTTGGTCATATGGGCCGGCTTGATGAACAGGGCCGTCCCCAGTTGCCCCTGCCGAATGCCGGGGTTCATCCCGATGGTCCAAAGCGTGGAATATTCGCCCGCGGAAATCGGCAATGGCTCGCCCGAGCGGTAAAAGCGGTCGAAAGCCAAAAGCTGGCAAATGCGCAAGACAAACCCAAGCGACCCCGAAAGATCGCCAATCTCGACCCCGGAAAGCTGGGTCGAACCGGCCTGAACGGGCCGTTCCAAAACAGTCGGGGCGGTGGCATCCTGAGGCATTCGCGTCTCCATCCCGGCCGAGTGTATCGGATTTATTTTCCACGTAAACAATTTTTATGTGAACAATCTCGGGCGCGCGCCATGAAAAAGGGCCGCCCAAAGGCGGCCCTGAACCCGGCATCCTGTCGCCTGCGATCAGGCGTTTCGGCGGAAGGTCAGATAGTTCGGCGAACGCCCCTCGCGCAGGGCCTTTTGTTCATAACGGGTCGAAATCCAGTCGTCCCACGCGCCCCCTGCCCCGGCCTGATGCACAAGCGAGAACCCGGCGGGCGGCACTTCCTCCAGCGTTTGGCGCACATAATCCTCGATATCGGTGGCCACCCGGAATTCAGCCCCGGGCACCATCACCCGCGCCAGCATCGACAGATACCCCGGGGTCACGAACCGGCGGCGATGGTGGCGCGCCTTGGGCCACGGATCGGGATAGTTCAGAAAGGCCTTGTGCACCACGCGATCGGGCAACACATCAAACAGATCGCGCACATCGCCCGGATGGATGCGCAGGTTCTGAATGTTGGCGGCCCGGATCTTGCCCAGCAGCATCGCAACGCCATTCACAAAAGGCTCGCAGCCGATCAGCGACACGTCGGGATTGCGCTCGGCCATATGGACCAGATGCTCGCCCCCGCCGAAACCGATTTCCAGCCACAAAGGCTTTTCCGGCGGGAACACCGCCGCCAGATCAAAGGCCGGATCATCGGGCTGCGCCGTGCGACCGATCCCCTTGAGGCGCAGGTCTTCCAGATCGTTGGTCAGATAATCCTTCTGACTTTTCCGCAGGGTCTTGCCGTGCACCCGGCCATAGAAGTTGCGCCGTTCTTCCCGGTTTTCGGTCTGCATTCGTGTCTTCCCCACATCGTGCCGGGCGCGCTATGGACCACGCCCGCAAGAAAGGTCAAGGCTTATTGGGAAAAAGCCCCGAAAAGGCCGGGGTCACGGCCCTTTCGTCCGATAGGCCAGCCGTTCCATTTCGCCCTGTTTCCACTCCAGATAGGTATCAAGGTCCGACAAGGTCGGATTGGATCGGTCGATATAGAACCGGGTTTCGCGCATCGCATTTTCCAGCAGTGTCGCGGGCAAACGCTGCATCGTCTGATCCGACTGCCGAGTCTTTGCGTTCCAGCGCGGGCCGCCCATCCAGACGGCGGCATACATGATCTTGGCCTTGATCTCGGGGGTGCCCCCGGCAATCAACGCATCATAAAACAGCCGATGCGTCGCCTGCCACGTCTTGGTGCGGTATTTTGGCCCCGCCTCGTTACCGATCCCGCAATAGGCGTCATGCATGGCGGCGGCATTCACCACCTTTGGATCGCGCGGGTCCCCCACCACCGGGATCAAAACGGTGGGGATCGAGGCGCCATCCGTCAACGTGCCCTTGGGCGCAAGCCAGGTTTCCTGAGACAGATCGACAAATTCCAGATCGGCCGCCAAGGGGAAAAACACCAGATCCCGCCCGGGAATGTGTACGGGCGTTTCCACCAGCCGGATCGGCGAATTGCGGAAAAAACATTGCGTATCTGACGCGGGCGTACAGGCCGACTTGCTGGATTGCCGAACGACCGTCACTGGGCCCACCGGCGTGCACCCCGCCAGAGTTACCCCCAAGACCCCCAGAAACCCGACCAAGACTTCAATTCGAAAACGCATGGCAAAATTCAACCCTAAAGCCCGGGCAATGTTGCGCATACAACGAAAAGCGGCAAGACGTTGGACGGTGAAAATGAAAAAACGCCCGCGTTTTCAAACACGGGCGTTCCTTTGGTGACGCATTTGCGCCGGTCAGATCGCCTTTTTCAGCGCATCGACCAGATCGGTCCGTTCCCAGCTAAAGCCGCCGTCAGCCTCTGGTGCGCGGCCGAAATGGCCATAGGCCGAGGTGCGGGCATAGATCGGGCGGTTCAGGTTCAGGTGGTTGCGGATGCCGCGCGGGGTCAGATCCATCACCTCCATCACGGCACGTTCGATCAGCGCTTCTTCGACCTGGCCGGTGCCATAGGTATCGACATAGATCGACAGCGGCTTGGCCACGCCAATCGCATAAGACACCTGAAGCGTGCAGCGGTCGGCAAAGCCCGCCGCCACGATGTTCTTGGCCAGATACCGGCTGATATAGGCCGCGCTGCGGTCCACCTTCGTCGGATCCTTGCCGCTGAATGCACCGCCACCATGCGGGGCCGC
>JALQUQ010000026.1 GCA_023263735.1 Paracoccaceae bacterium
GGGCGTTTTCTTCCAAGGCCTCATCCGAAAGCTGATGGCGCTGGATCGTGGCCGGAGAGGCCAAAAGACCCAGCGGCGGCAATTCATAGGGCGCGCTCATCGCCTCATCGAACCGCAACCGGGGCTGCGACTCTTCAACCGCCCGGCGCGATTGCGCAATAGGCTTCTTGATGGCGTGTTGCACAACCGATTTGCGGGTTTCAATCACCGGCGCGATGCGCGGGGCGTTCTGCGCGCGGCTATAGCCGTGATCGACCGACGGAAGATCCTCCTCACGGTCCAAGGCGTCATCGTCAAAAGCCTCGGTTGTGGGGGCATATTCGGCCCGGCGCGCGACGATCGGTTCTGCGGTGGGGGTGAATGCCGCTTCGTAATCGGGTTCGTAATCCGCGTTCAGGTGCCAATCGTCCGACCAATCCGCCCCGATTGGCGGCGAGGGCGGGGGCACATCGGCATAGGTGGAAAGCTCATCTGCAAAGTGCTCGGCAGCACCCGCAGATGGCATGATCCGAGGAATGGCTCCGGCCACAGCAGCGGCAGCCGTGGGCGCAACAGCGGCCGCGGCCAGCGCTGCGGTCAGCGGCGGCTCGGCCAAGGGCGCAACAGGGGCCAAAATCTGAGGGCGGGTCTTATCGGCGATCAGGGGCTGCGGGCCGCGCAGACGCTGCGTCAGGCTTTTGGTTTCGCCGCGCACAACCGGCGGCTCGCGGCGGCCCAAGGTGGGTTCGCCCGAAATGCGGCCTGCCGCCACCTGCCGGGTTCTGGCCCGGATGGCATCCGAAATCCGGGCCTTGATGCGGTCATCATCGGGCGGCAAGGCGTCGTCCAATTCATCCCGAAACCCGGGCTCGACAAGTTCGGGTTCCACCTCGGGTTGGCGGCGCAACAATTGCGGCATGCGCGCCAAAAGCCCAGCCCGTTCGCGCGGCGCGGCATAGTGCGGGGCCTCGGCCATCGGCTCGGAATAGGTGTAGCTCTCGGCCTTGGCGGCTTGCAGCTGGCCCAAAGCATCCGGACGCCCCCAATCCACCGTTTGTTCAACGACCGGCTCTTCCTCGGTCACAACCGGTTCGGCGCGCAACACACGCGACCCGCGCAATCCCTGCGGTGCCGGGGCGGGCATATCGATCACATAGCCAGACGCGCCGGTGACGACCGGCTCGGCGGGCAGATTGCGCTGCTGACGGCGTTCGTTGATGGCCATGGCGGCCGCGCCCGCACGTTCGGTGCCCTTTCCAGCCAAGGCCAGCATCGAGGCATAGCCATGCACGCTGGAACTGAGCAGAAACCGCGACAACGACCCCAGTTCGTACATCGTGAAACCCGTCACCCACAACGCGGTCACGATCAGCGAAAGCCCAAGGATCATCGACAATATCTTGAGCCCAAGCCCGGCACTGACGGGGGCCATGCCCAAAAGGGCGCCCAGAACCGTATCGCCAAACAAACCGCCCACACCAAAACTGTGCGGCCATTCGTCGCCCGGGACCAGCGTCGCGCAATAGATCGACGCCAAGGCCACCGCGATCACGGCAAAGACGATGCGACCAAAGGCACGGTCGGCCCCGCGATGAACCACGAACCGCAGCCCCCAGACCGAAAGCGTGATCGGCACCATCCACGCCCCTTTGCCGCAGATGATGATCAGGGTCGACGCAACACCAGCCCCTAGCCGCCCCAGAATGTTCTGGGCCGGTTCGTCCGTGGCAACCATCCAACCCGGATCATTGGGGGAATAGCTGCCCAGCATCAGCGCAAACATCAAACCAACGGCCAAAAGCGCCAGCCCCAAAAGCTCGCGTCCCCGGCGTTCCAACATCGCTTGGGTGTCCTGATCAAGTAGGGGGTCGCGCTGTCTTGCGTGGATCGAAGCCATGGTTTGCGTCCTTATCCGTAAAGGCAGTCGCGCAGCCGGATCAGGCCGCGTTCCAGTTCATCTTGGGGGGCCACAAGAGCCACGCGCAGATAGCCCGCGCCCGGATTTTGGCCACCCGCATCGCGTGACAGATACGCGCCGGGCAAGACCCGAACCCCGGTTTCCTTCCACAGTTTCAAGGCGGCACCCTCGCCGTTGCCGTCGGGAACGGGCAGCCAAAGGAAGAAGCCACCTTCGGGCGCGACCCGGTTGTGCAGGCCCGAAAAGACCCGGTCGGCCATGGCGAATTTCGCCTGATACATGGCCAGACTTTGCTGGACATGCGCCTCATCCGACCAAGCGGCCGCGCTGACCTTTTGAATGGGCAGCGGCAAGGGGGCCCCGGCAAAGGCGCGCAACTGACGAATGCGGGCCATCGACTGGGGACCGGCGGCCACGAACCCCGACCGAAGTCCCGGCAGGTTCGACCGTTTCGACAGGGAATGGAACACGGCCACGCGTTCGGGATCGATCCCGTTTGCCGCCGCGACCTGCAAGGCTCCGGGGGGGGGAGCGTCGCGCCAGATCTCGGAATAGCATTCATCGGCAAACAGCCGGAAATCGTATTTCTCGGCAAGGGCCAACAGCCGCGCCAGATAATCGGCGGGCGCAATCGCCCCCTGCGGATTGGCGGGCGAACAGAGATAGGCCACGGTCACCCGCTCCAGCACCTCGGCCGGAAGGCTTTCGTAATCGGGCAGAAACCCGGTTTCGGCCGTGGCGGGCACATAAATCGGCTCGGCCCCCACCGTCACGGCCGCTACCGCATAGACCTGATAGAACGGGTTCGGCATCAGGATCACCGGCTTTTTCCCGTTCTTGGTTTCGGGGGCCAAAGCCACGGCCGCGTTGAACAGCCCTTCGCGCGTGCCATTCAGGACCATCAGGCGATCATGGGCCACATCAACGCCATAACGCCGCGCAATCCAGCCGGAAATGGCGCTCAGCAGCTCGGGGGCGCCGTCGTTGGGGGGGTAAACCGAAAAACCATCCAGATTTGCCGCCAGAATGGGACCGACGAAATCCGGCATCGGATGACGCGGTTCGCCGATGGTCATGGCGATGGCTTCGCCACCGGGCTGGTGCGAATCCAACAGCTTCCGCAAGCGCGGAAATGCGTAATCTGGCAGGTTCGCAAACCGCTCAGGATAATTCATATCTGCCTCAATCGCCGAGGTCGTAACGCCCCGTTTGCGTCAAGCATAGCCAAGGCTTGGGCGCAGGTCCAGAAAAACGGTGACCCCAAATGGGTAAGCCCCGAGGGAATGTGTCTTTTTCACCCCGACCTGTGCTTCTGGCAGCACGCAAAGGTCAGTGCAGGGCCCGCTCGGCCGCCGCGCCCAGACACAGCAGACGCTCTTCCTGCATCGGGCCCGCCATCAGGCTTATGCCGCAAGACGGCTGCGAGGTCGGCAGGGTCAGAACGCATGACCCCATCAGATTGCCGATCCGCGTGTTGCGCAACGCCAACAGATTTTCGGTCACGTAATAGGCGTCATCGTCCAACAAGCGTTGCTTGTTTGGCGGCAAAATCGGCGAGGTCGGCAACAAGACCGCATCATAGGCCGCCGAAAAATCGGCCCAAGCCGCGCGAATGTCGCGCAGCCGACGCCAAGCCGCCACATAATCGGTGGCCTTGACCCCTGCCCCACTGCGGAACCGCTCAAGAATGCGGGGGTACATCAGATCGGGCGCGGCCTCGATGGTCTTTTCCCAAATCGCATATGCCTCGGCCGTGAAAAGGATACCGGCCAGTGCCATGGCCTCGGCCAACAGGGGGAATGACCCGCGCTCGATCCGCGCCCCCGCACGCGCCAGCCGCACCAACGCATCGTCAAATCCGGCGGCCGGACGATCCCGCAAATCATCGAGCGCAACCGTTTCCAACACCAAGAGACGGCTACCGCCAAGGCTTGCGCCGCGCAGATCAGGGGCACGCGCGCCTTCCATCGCGGAAAGCAACAGCGCGCAATCTTCGACGGTATGCGCCAAGGGGCCGGGGGTGTCGAACATCTCACACAGGGGCACGATGCCCCTGCCCGACAGACGCCCGTGCGACGGCTTCATCCCAACCAGATCGTTCCAGGCCGCAGGGATGCGGATCGACCCGCCGGTGTCGGTGCCAATCGCCGCCGGGGCCAGACCAAAAGCCACCGAAGCCGCCGCCCCCGAAGACGACCCCCCCGGAACCGCATTTTCGTCATTCACACAAGGCGGCGTCGCCGTCACCGGATTCAACCCCAGACCAGAAAAGGCCAATTCCGACAGATGCGTTTTGCCCAGACAGACCAGCCCCTGCAACGTCGCCATATGAAGCACATCGGCATCGGCCGCGGGCATCCGCCCTTTCAAAAGCGCGGACCCCGCTTCGGTCTGGCGATTGGCCGTGTCGATGTTGTCTTTCCAGCTGATCGGCACCCCATCCAGCACCCCCCGCCGCAAACCGGCGCGCGCCCGGGTCGTGGCCGCCATCGCTTCGGCGCGGCTGCGGTTCGGCATCACCCGGGCATAGATCTGGTCGCGCATCGGATGACGGTCGATCGCGTCAAGCTGCATCTCGCACAGCGACACCGGATGAATGCGGCCGGTCGCAATTTCGGCCCCCAGCTCTGCCGCCGTCATGTTGGCCCAAGTCTTTGACATTGCGATGCCCCCTGATTTGATTGGTCCGAAGGTAGCGGCCAACCAACGCATGGACAATCCCGCTCAAACATCCATAGTCTCGCGCAAGAACGGCAAGGAATGGCGGAACGGATATGGATTGCGATGTCGTAATCGCGGGCGGGGGGTTGAACGGCCCGGCATTGGCGCTGGCTTTGGCACAGTCCGGGCTGACGGTCACGGTCATCGACGCCCGACCAGCCCCTGCCCGTGCCGAAACCGGCTTTGACGGCCGCGCCTATGCGCTGGCGCTTGCCTCAAAGCGGCTGTTGGCGGCCATCGCCGTCTGGCCCCGGGTCGAGGCCTTGGCGCAACCCATCATGCACATTCGCGCCTCGGACGGACACGCGGGCCGGGGCGCGGCTCCCTTCTTTTTGACATTCGACAGTGCCGAACTGGAAGAAGGCCCGATGGGCTTCATGCTGGAAGACCGCCATCTCTATCGCGCCTTTCTGGAGGCGATGCAGGCGCAGCCGGGCCTGACGCTGATTTCGGGCACAAAGGTGGTCGACCAATGCCCGGAACCCGGAAAGATCACGGTCACGACCGACACGGGGCAAACCTTGGCGACCCGCCTGCTGATCGGATGCGACGGCCGCGGCTCTGCGGTTGCGGCGCGCGCCTCGATCCGCCGTCAGGGCTGGAGCTATGGCCAAACTGCCCTTGTGACCGCGGTTCGGCACGAAAAGCATCATCACGGCACGGCCCATCAATTCTTCATGCCGCATGGCCCGCTCGCGATCCTGCCGCTTGCCGGGGGATATCACTCCTCCATCGTCTGGAGCGAGACGGATGACACCGCCGCCGCGATCCAGTCTTTGAATGACGCGGATTATCTGGACGCCCTGCGGCCCCGGTTCGGTGACTTTCTGGGAGAGATCGCCCTTGCGGGGGCCCGCTTTACCTATCCGCTGTCGCTGTCATTGGCGGACCATTTTGTCGCCCCACGCATCGCCCTTGTCGGGGATGCGGCCCATGGCGTCCACCCGATTGCAGGCCAAGGCCTGAATCTCGGCCTGCGTGACGTCGCCGCCTTGGCCGAAACCTTGGTCACTGCCACAAGGCGCGGCGAAGATCCCGGGGCCATCGATGTCCTTGAACGCTATGAACAATGGCGCCGGTTCGACTCCGTTTTCCTTGCCTTTGGCATGGATGGCGTCAACCGCGCCTTTTCCAATGACAACCCGCTGATCCGACTGGGACGGGATCTGGGCATGGCCGCAGTTTCCGCCCTGCCCCCCTTGCGTCGCGGCTTTCTGCGTCAGGCCGCCGGACTCTCCGGCGAATTGCCCCGACTTTTGACCGGAAAAAGGATCTGACACCGCAACCGCTGCCGTTTCCTTTGGCACCGCCATTCGTGGCAAACCCGGTCTTGGCGCGAAACTTACAAGGCCGCCCCGGATCAAAACGGGTGGGCGGAAACTTTCGCCGGAGTCGTACTTGCAACAAGGGCGCCGTCAGACACAACGGCAAGTCGCGCGGGCCGCAGGCGCAGGGCCTCCAGCGGGGTTGCACAGTCAAGAACCACAAGGCTTGCCCGCGCCCCTTTCCGCAAACCAAAATTCAGACCCATCACCCGCGCGGGGGCCTCGGTCACCAGATCGAAACAGCGGCGCATCTGGTCGGGCGCGGTCATCAAGGCGACGTGCAGGCCCATATGGGCCACGTCCAGCATGTCGCCAGACCCCAAAGGATACCACGGGTCCATGACGCAATCTTGCCCAAAGGCAACCGTAACGCCCGCCGCCAGCAATTCCGGAACCCGAGTCATGCCGCGCCGTTTCGGGTAGGTATCGGCCCGGCCCTGCAACGTGATGTTGATCAGCGGATTGGGGATGGCGGCCACCTGCGCCTCGGCGATCAAGGGGATCAGTTTCGACACATAGTAATTGTCCATCGAATGCATCGAGGTCAGATGGCTGCCTGCCACCCGACCTTGCAGCCCATGCGCCAAGGTTTCAGCCGCCAGCGTTTCGATGTGGCGCGACAGCGGATCATCCGTTTCGTCGCAATGCAGATCGACCATCAGGCCACGCTCGGCAGCCATTCGACAGGCCGCTTGGACAGCCGCTGCCCCGTCGGCCATGGTCCGTTCGAAATGCGGGATGCCGCCGATGATATCAACCCCTGCATCCAATGCCCGGATCACCTGCGCTTCGCCCCCCGGCGCACGGAACCAACCGTCTTGGGGAAAGGCAACCAGTTGCAGGTCCATCTTTCCCTTGATGATGTCGCGCACCTCAAGCAGTGCCTCGACGGTGCGAAAGGTGGGGTCGGTCACGTCAACATGGCTGCGGATCGCCAACACCCCCTTTCCCATTGCCTGTTGGCAATAGGTCAAGGCGCGGGCCACGATATCTTCGCGGGTCTGAAGACGCTTTAATTCTCCCCACAGCGAAATGCCTTCGAGCAGCGTGCCCGAGGCATTGACCCGTGGTGTACCGTAGGACAGCGTGGCATCCATGTGAAAATGGCAGTCGATAAACGGCAGGCTGACCAGCTTGCCTGTGGCGTCAATCACTCGGGCAGCCTCGGCTGTGATGCCCGGTTCAACCGCCGCGATCTGACCCGAAATAATCGCGATGTCGGCTTGGCGACCGTCTGGCAACAGACCACCCTTTACGATCAGGTCAAATGTCATGTCTGGCGCTCCGTACAGAAAGAGAATGACAGGGGCTTGGCCGGGTGGCCTGTCGCAATGCCGCGGAATGGCCGGCAAACCGGCCCGGCCCCCAAACGGGTGAGCCGTCTTGCCCAATCGAATTGGCAAAGGGTCGCGTCCCGACTTTCGGCTCTGCCGTCTGGATCACGCGACCGGCCTCCCGATCAAGGGTGAGTGCTCCGGCGAAAGGCGACAGATCGGGCCAGACCATTTACCCTCCCATCACATGGGCACTGTTCGCATTCCAGGACAACCAGAACTCTTGCCCGCTTTCAGGCTGAAGGGTGGCAAGCTGGCTTTCGGTGACCTGCGCCTTCCATTCTGCGCCATCTGCGGTTTCAAAATAGCAGATGATGCCCGTTCCCGCGAATTCTTCGGACAAGAAAGACGCCCGGATTGCGGCGCCTTCTGGCCGTGCGCCACTGACGGTGACACGGTCTGCGGCCACCACGATTTCGGCCTTGCCATCGCGGACGGCGGGCACCGGCACCACGCCTTGCGCCGTCTCCAACATTCCGGCCTTGACCGTGCCCCCAAGAATATTGTTCCGCCCAACGAATTCGGCCACGAAACGCGACTTCGGGCCCCGGAAAATCTCTTGCGGGCGGCCGACTTGGGCGATTTCCCCATTGCCCATGATGACCACGCGATCCGCCATGGCAAAGGCCTCGGATTGCGAATGGGTGACATAGACAAAGGTGATCCCCAATTCCTTTTGCAGGCGGGTCAACACCCCCTGCATTCGGATGACCAAATGCGCGTCCAGCGCGGACAATGGCTCATCCAACAGCAGCATTTCAGGTTCGGTGACCAACGAGCGGGCCAAGGCCACCCTTTGCCGCTGACCGCCCGACAATTGATCAATCCGCCGGGTCTCGAACCCTTTCAACTGCATCCGTTCCAGCCACAGCATCGCCCGGTCGCGGCGCTCTTTCGGGGCAACGCCCCGCATCCGCAGACCAAATTCGACATTTTCGACCACGGACAGAAACGGAAACAGCGCCAGTGACTGCCAGACCAGGGGCGTATCGCGCTGGTGCGGTGGGACATCGTTCATCACCTTGCCGCCAATGGTGATCGTGCCAGATGTCGGCGCCTCTAACCCGGCCAGCATTCGCAAGGTCGTGGTCTTGCCGCAGCCCGACGGGCCCATAAAGGCGATGAACTCGCCGCGATGAATATCAAGGTCCAGCGACTTGACGGCGACATAGGTGCCAAAAGCCTTGTGGACGGACCGAAAAGAAACAAGGGGTTCGGTTGTGGGATCAGCCATCACGGCGCCTCCGGAAGATCAGGACCTGTGCCGCGATCACCAAAGACATCGAGGTCAGGAAGACCACCGTGCCGATGGCATTGATCTGCGGATCAACATTGCCTTGCAGGATTTCAAGGATCATCACCGGAACGGTGCGGTTCAGGCCCGAGACGAACCAGGCCACAATGAATTCGTCAAAGCTGACGGCCGCCGTCAGGCACAGGGCCGACACAATGGCCGGGCCGCAAAAGGGCAGGATGACATACCGCATCGCCGCCCATTGACCCGCGCCAAGGTTCCATGCGGCGGCTTCAAGGCTGGGGTCCATTTGCGAAAGGCGCAGGCGGCAAATCGCCATGGCAAAAGGCGTCGCCAAAACGACATGGGCAATGACGATGCCTGTCAGGGTGCCGGAAAGCCCGACCTGGGAAAGCCAGGCCAGCATGGCAAGCCCCATGATCACCAAGGGCAGCGTGGGTGGCAGTAGCGCAAGCGCAAGATAGGCCTGCTTGAACTTAAAGCCGTAGCGAAAATCGGTGTAGGCGGTGGCAAAGCCGATGAAGGTTGCCAGAAATGATGTCACCGCCGCCACGATCAGGGAGTTGCCAATCGCCGTCCAAACCTCGGCCCGGCCAAAGGCACGGACATACCAGTCGGTCGTAAAGCTTCCCAAGGGCAGCGTCGGAAAGCGGTCGGAGTTGAAGGAAAAGATCACGCTGGCCACGATTGGCGCGAAGACAAAGGTGAAAAGCGCCAGCAGATAGATCCAGCCCAGGCCAGACAAAGGTTTCATCCGCGTCTCCCGTAGGCTGCTTTCAGCGCCGCCGTCGCAACGGCAAACAGGGTCAGGATCATCACGATTGCGACCACGGCGGCCCTTGGCCATTGCTGACCAGACTTGGTCGTATCGATGATCAGAATGGTCAGCGTCGGCGGCTTTGACCCACCCAGATAGAACGGGCTGACAAAGTCACCAAATGTCATGATGAAGGCAAAGACGGCCCCCAAGACCAGCCCGGTCTTTGCCGCCGGAATGATCACAGAAACCAAGGTCCGCACCGGCGAGGCCCCGAGATTGGCGGCCGCTTCGATCAGGCTTTTTTCAATCGCCGCAAGGCTCCACGTCTGAAAGATGACCACCAAGGGCAGAACCAGTGTCATATAACCGACCATCGCCCCAAACCCAGAATTCAGCATCGTATAGGGGCCAAGCCCCAAGCCACCCAACACAGCATTCACCGGCCCGCTTTCGGCCAGAATGACTTGCCACGCATAGGCGCGCACAAGAAATGAGGTGAAAAACGGAACGATCAGGCACAAAAGCGCGAACCGCCGCCCCTGTGGCGTCAGGTGAAAGGCCAAGAACAATGAGGCGGGAAAAGCGATCAGGCTGGCGATGACCCCGGCCATGCAGGCCCGCAAGAGTGTCAGCCAATAGGCATCCCAGAACGCGCCCCGGCCCAGCATCCGCTCCCAATTGTCAAAGGCGAAGGCCGGTTCCATCCGGTAATTCTTGACCAGCCAAAAGCTGAGAGCGGCCATGAACACAAGAGGAACCACAAAGAACGCACCCTGCCAAAGCAGCAGCGGAAGGCGCCAGACATGGGGATAGGGGTCGAATTTGCGCATCATTCGGCAGATTTTGACGGCCCCAGGGGGGGGCCGCCTTTTTCCTTATGCTGACTTGTAATCAGACCAGAAATCATTCCAGTCCTCGAGGTTTTGCTGTTTCGGCGTGTCGCGGAAGAAAATGCGCCCTTCGCGCAGCAGCTTGATCGGATCGTTCTCCGCCCCTTCGACCAGGCCAGACCGCGCCGCCTCTGCCGGGTTCGCGGCCTGAATCGCCGCCCATCCGGCCTTGTTCGGGGAAAGCCCCGGATAAGCCGCCATCTGGATCGACTTCACCTGCCCCTCGGCGCTGAGCATGTAATTGATGAACTTGTTGATGATTTCGTGTTTGTTGGTGCCAACACCGATGGAATAGCTTTCGGTCCACTGGATGCCGCCCTCCTCCGGAATGACGCTGGCCACCTTGGCCCCGTCCTTTTCCAGAACGCCGGTGATCCAGTCGCCGATGCCGACCATGGCCAGCATCTCGCCATTTTTCAGACTGCTGAAGGTGCCACCATAATCGAAATAGCCGCCGACCTGTGGCTTTAGGCTGAGAGTCTTTTCCTGAACCGCCGCCCAAGCCGCCGCGTCGATATCAAAGGGGGGCTTGTTTCCATTCAGCAGGGATATCTGGCCAAGGCTGGGCAGGTGCCAGTCAAAATGACCCACCTTGCCAGTAACCTTTGGATTCCAGAAGCAATTATAGCTCATCGCTTCTTCTTTGGTCAGCGCATCGGTGTTGTAGCTGACACCCAACAGGCCATAGCGCACCATCACAGACCACAGCTTATCTTCGGTCCAATGGCCCGGGAATTTCTGGAATTCGGGGAAGAAATCATCGAACGGATAAAGCGATGGGTCCATTTCTTCGATATAGCCCGCCGCATTCAGTTGCTGGACGAATTCGGCATCCGACAGGATCAGGTCATACGTGCCGGGGGGTGATTGGCTGATCAGTGCCAGCATATTGTCGCCGCCGGCATAATATTTGGGCACGAATTTGACGTTATTCGCGGCCTCGAACTCGGCAACGATATCGGGCTCGGCGTGCCCATACCATGCCAGCATGTTGATTTGCGTGGGTTCCTGAGCCCAAGCGCGGTTTAGCATTGGCGTGGCAAGGATCGTGGTCGCGGCACCTTGCAAAAGTCGGCGCCGTGTCAGGTGAAGTCGGTTGGCCATCGTGGAATCCCCTGTTGTAACGGCCCATAGGTCGATTCGCCCGGACCTTGGGTCAAGATTAGGGGCACTCCCTCTCATTGCGGAAATTTTGTCTGCGAATGACTTCATAAATGTTGCTTATGGCCTAACCTCCTGACCGGACAGGGTCACTTGTTGCATCAACCACTGCGTCAGCGCGTGCTGAGCCTTGCTAAGGCGGGCATGTTTGTAAAACAGTCCAATGCGCAGCGGCTCAAGCGGAGGGAACCCCTCTGCTTCGGTCCCGATCCGCAGGCCGGGCATCAAGGTCGCCGGTGTCAGCGCACTTGCCCCAATTCCGGCCAAGAGCGCGGCCTGAATGCCTGCGACATCCCCCGAGACCAGTTTCGTATTCCAGCTTTTTCCTGCCATGCGCATCGCGCCGCGCATGCGGTCCGCATATTCGCAAGGGTCAGGATGCCGGACAATCGGCAAGGTCGCGCGTCCATCCCATTCGAACTCTTCGGCAACCGCCCAAACAGGCCGGATGGTGGCAGAGTTGACCAAAAAGGCCTCTTCCTGATTTGTCGCTATGCCAACCGCTATGTCCAGTTTATCGGCCGCCAACATCTGCCGCAAATCGCAAGACAATCGGCTCTCAACCTCGATCAGAACTTCCGGGTGGCTGGCGGCAAACCGTGTGATCGCCCCCAAAAGAAACGTGTTCGAGAAATCGGTCGGAAGCCCGACCTTGATCCACCCCGACAAGGCTTCGGCCGCGTAATGCGCGACAATGTCGTCATTCAATCGCAAGATTTGCCGCGCATAGGGACCCAGAGCCACGCCATTGTCTGTCAACTTGACCTGGCGCCCTTCGGTATTGATCAGTTGGGTGCGCAGCAAATCCTCAAGCCGTTTGATCTGAAGACTGATCGCCGGCTGGGTACGCCCCAACGCCTCGGCGGCACGCGTATAGTTTCCAAGGTCCACCACGGTCACAAACGTGCGCAGAAGGTCAGTTGGGACATTTGTCAGCATTGCCGGGCCACCATTTTGGAATCTTATGAAACTATAGTAATTATCAATTTTGGAAATCGCCAAGGCCTTCCTAATCCTGAAGGCCAAGGAGATGACCATGGACCGCAGCGCTTTTCATCGTTTGTTCAAATGTCCCGGCCCAGTGGTCACACCGGTGATCCATGTGCAAGACTTGGCACAGACCCTGACCAATATCGGTCATGCTGTGCGTCTGGGGGCGCCCGGCATCTGGCTTATCAACCACGATTTCCCCGTCGACGACTTTCTGCCGATCTTGCGGGCCGCCCGCGCGGCCTGCCCCGATGTCTGGCTGGGGGTAAACTTTCTGGCCCAACCGGGCCACATCGCCTTTCCGATCCTTGGTCGACTGGCCGCCGAGGGATGCGCCGTCGATGCCTATTGGGCCGACGACGCCTGCCTTGACGAACGTCAACCCAGCCAGACACAGGCCGAAAAAATCGCGGCGATCCGAGAGGCATCGGGGTGGAGAGGCCTGTATTTCGGCGGCGTTTGCTTCAAAAAGCAAAGACCTGTCGATCCCTCGCAAAACGAATATTCGGCGCGGATTGCCAAACCCTTCATGGATGTCGTCACTACCTCGGGCGTGGCCACGGGCGAAGCGACCGATCCGACGAAAATCACCGACTTCCGTCGTGGCCTCGGCAACGCGCCCCTCGCGATTGCCTCAGGCGTCACGCCGGACAACGCCATGGATTATGCCGCCGACGTGGACTGCTTCCTTGTCGCCACCGGCATCAACCACAAGGGCGACTTCTACAACATAGACCCCGCGCGCCTTGCCGCGCTGCTTGACAGCACCCGTTCATATGGAGTTCCGAAATGACTGATATCAAAGGCCCACGCGACGACCGCTGGTATTTGTCGCTGATGTCGCCCAACACCAAGGGCCCGAAATTCGCATGGCTCGACCCGACGTCCATCTACATCAATGCGACCGCTTTTTCCGATCTGCTGGATGACTTGATCGCCGACCTCACAGGGGTCGAATTCGACGTGGTCGGCGGTTGCGACGCCATGGGCTTTGTCCTTGGCGCGGGCTTGGCCGCCCGCACCGGGCGCGGCTTTTTGCCGGTGCGCAAGGCAGGCAAGCTCTGTGTCGACACAGACCGGGTCAGCTTCACAAATTACTCCGGCAAGACCCAAGATATGGAGATGCGCCAACCGGCCTTTGCCCAAGGCACCCGCGTTCTTCTTGCCGACCAATGGATCCAGACCGGCGGCACGATGGAAGCGGCCATCCAACTGGTCGAACGCCAAGGCGGCACGGTCGCGGGCCTTGTCACCATCGCGATGGAAACCTGCAAAGCGACCGACGCCTTTGCCCAGCGTTTCCCGATCGTGACCGCCGTCGTTCCGGGCAGCCGCTGGCACGCCGAATGCAATGCCCAAGACCTGTCCAGCTTTCGCACCTACAATGCCGAAAGAACCTTTCCGACGGCAGGACGGACGGCCGCCTAAAACCGTTTGGCATCACAGGGATGGCGCGAAGGTCTTTGAAATGGACCCCAAACTGATTTCCGGCAATGCGAACCTTTCCTTTGCCAAATCCATCGAGCGCCGGATGTCGGTGCATCGCGGCAAGTCGGTGGGGCTGGTCCATGCCCGGGTCGAGCGGTTCAACGATCAGGAAATCTTTGTCGAAGTGTTCGAAAATGTGCGGGGCGAGGATATGTATACCCGGAGTCACTGAAGACCCGAGATTTGAAGGGTTGACGTGCAGGAAGGTCGAGATTCAGGTAGCGCAATGATCCGTCCTGTTTTTCTTACCTCTTCAGAGCGACGCGAGCTCGTCGCTTGCGTGCGCTCGCAGCGTGAAGACCACGGGATTGCACGCCGTGCCAATGCCATCTTGCTCCTTGATGACGGCGAAAGCTGCGTACAAATCGCGAAGTTTCTCTGAGGTGCCCCTAGTTTCCTAGACCCCTGCCTGGTTCAGTTTCTGCTGCCTGATTTCGAAGTCAACGGGCGACAGCATGCCGTTGTTCGTGTGCTTGCGTTTGGGATTGTAGAACATCTCGATGTATTCGAACACGTCCTGCCTTGCTGCTTCCCGGGTCAGGTATGTGCGGCGGCGGATGCGTTCTCGCTTCAAGAGCTGGAAGAAACTTTCCGCGACCGCATTGTCGTGGCAGTTCCCGCGGCGGCTCATGCTTGGCTCCAGATTGTGTTGGCTGAGAAATGTCTGCCACTCGCGACTTGTGAACTGCGATCCCTGGTCGGAGTGGATCATCACTTTGGTTTTTGGCTTGCGTCGCCAGACAGCTGCGAG
>JALQUQ010000270.1 GCA_023263735.1 Paracoccaceae bacterium
GTGCGCGGGATTTTATACTCGCGCCCTGCGGGAGGAGTGCCTATAACCAGACCGAATACGGTTTCCTTTTGCCAAGGATGGTCCCCATGCCCGCCGAGCTGTCTCCCATCGACAAAGCCAAATTCCTTGCGGCCAAGCGCGCCACCGAATTTGTCGAAGATGGCATGAAGCTGGGCCTTGGCACCGGATCGACGGCGGCCTGGATGGTGCGCTGTCTGGCGGAACGCATCCGCGAAGAGGGGTTGCGCGTCACCGGGGTGCCGACCTCTGGCCGCACGGCGCAACTGGCCCGGCAATTGGGCGTGCCGTTGACCACGCTCGACGATGCCAAATGGCTGGACATGACGATTGATGGTGCCGATGAATTCGATGGCAATCTGGCCCTGATCAAGGGCGGCGGCGCGGCGCTGTTGCAGGAAAAGATCGTGGCCACCGCCAGCGATCAGATGATCGTCATCGCCGATGCGGCCAAGGATGTTTCGACCTTGGGTGCCTTTCCCCTGCCGATCGAGGTGATCCCCTTTGGCTGGCAGACGACCAAAGCCTTGGTCGAGGAAACCTTGGTCAGCATGGATGTGATGAACCGCGACGTGTCGTTGCGCATGAACGGCGCGGCCCCGCTGGTGACGGATGAGGCCAATTATATCCTTGACCTGCATCTGAAGCGGATCGGGAACCCGCGTCAATTGGCGCTGGTGTTGAACCAGATCCCGGGTGTGGTGGAAAACGGGCTGTTCATCGACATCTGCGACATGGTCGTGATCGGCCATGGCGATGGCCGCGTGGTGGTGCGCAACATCAATTCCGGCGAGGTCGAGGATGATCGGATCGAGATCGAGCCCACCTCCAACATCTTTGCCGACATGGATTGAATTTTGGACCGGTGATCCCCTGATCAGGGGGGCCGCGCGGTGCAGGACCGGCGCGGCCCCTTTTTCTTGGCCCTCTGGCCAATCGAGGGGGGGTGTGGAATAACCGGGTCGGTCAGGACGATAAGGATGGCGTGATGGGGTTCGATGTTGATCTTTTTGTCATCGGTGGCGGCTCGGGCGGGGTGCGCGCCAGCCGGATGGCGGCGGCAACGGGGGCCAAAGTGGCCTTGGCCGAAGACAGCCGGATGGGCGGCACCTGTGTGATCCGTGGCTGCGTGCCGAAAAAGCTGATGGTTTTCGCCAGCACCTTTCGCGAACTGCCGGGCGAGGCGCGGGCCTATGGCTGGGACATTCCCGACGGCCACTTTGACTGGACGAATTTTCGCACGAAACTGCATGCCGAACTTGACCGGCTTGAAGGCGTCTATCGCCGGTTGCTCGATGGGTCGGGGGTCAAGGTCTATGACCAGCGCGCCCGGCTGGCCGATGCCCATACGGTGGAATTGACCGACGGCACCCGGATCACGGCCAAGCATATTCTGGTGGCGACCGGCGGACGGCCCGAGCGGCCCGATCTGCCGAATGCGCATCTGGGGCTGGTATCGGACGACATCTTTTTGCTGGACAGCCTGCCCAAATCGATCCTGATCGTGGGGGGCGGGTTCATCGCCTGCGAAATGGCCTGCATTCTGGCGGGGCTGGGGGTCAAGGTCACCCAGTTCTATCGCGGCGCGCAAATCCTGCGCGGCTTTGACGATGAGGCGCGCGGTCTGGTGGCCGAGGCGATGCGGGATCAGGGCATCGATCTGCATCTGGGCACCAATATCGTGGAAATGGCCGAAGCGGCGGCCATGTCGGGCCATGCGCAGGATCTGGCGACCGAAGCGGGGATCACCCCCGATCTTTTGCCTGTCACGGGCGAAAAGGGGTGCCCGGTCTGGGTCAAGGCCACCAATGGAACCGAATCCGTCTATGACGCGGTGCTTTTTGCCACGGGCCGCACGCCCAACACCTTGGGGCTGGGGCTGGAAGAGCTGGGGGTGACACTGGGTCGGCGCGGGCAGATCACCGTTGACGCCTATAGCCAGACGGCTGTGCCGTCGATCTATGCCATTGGCGATGTGACCGACCGCGTCAATCTGACTCCGGTTGCGATCCGCGAGGGCATGGCCTTTTCGCGCACGGTGTTCGAAGGCCAGCCAACCCCGGTGGATCATGACCTGATCCCTTCGGCGGTCTTTACCCAGCCCGAACTGGGAACCGTCGGTTTGACCGAAGAGGCCGCCCGCGATCAAGAACCGATCGAGGTTTATGCCACCAGTTTCCGCCCCATGCGCACGGCTTTCGCCGGGTCGAACCACCGGGTCTTGATGAAGCTGATCGTCAGTCAGGCCACGCGCAAGGTTCTGGGTTGCCACATCGTTGCCCCCGAAGCGGGCGAGATGATCCAGATGGCGGCGATTGCCGTAAAGATGGGGGCCACCAAGGAGGATTTCGACCGCACAGTCGCAGTTCATCCGACGATGGCCGAGGAATTGGTGACCATGCGTTCACCGACACGACGCAGCTAAGGCTTATCTTGAAATTTTGGCCGCAATCACCAGTTACTTAGACAATACAATCAGAGAGGAACAGCAGCGGATGGCAAGTGGAGGTCCCTGGGGCGGCGGATCAGGTGGCGGTGACGACCACAACAACGGGCGCGACGATGATCGGCGCCCCAATGGTGGTCGCAGGCCCGGCAATGATCAGGGGCAGATCCCCGAGATCGATCAGATCGTCAAGAAAGGGCAAGAGCAACTGCGGGTGCTGATGGGCGGCCGTGGACGCGGCGGCATGAACGGCGGCGGCGGCAATGGCCGTGGCCCCGATGGGCCGCGGTTTTCTGCGCAGGGCCTGGCCTTGGGGGTCTTGGCGGCCGTGGCCTTGTGGGGCTATGCCTCATTCTACACCGTCCGCCCCGAAGAACGCTCGGTCGAGCTGTTTCTTGGCGAATTCTCCTCGGTCGGCAATCCCGGTCTGAACTTTGCGCCTTGGCCCTTTATCTCGGCCGAGATCGTTCAGGTGACGAACGAACGCCAGACCGATGTGCCCACCGGACGGTCGGGCGATGAAAACGGGCTGATGCTGACCCGCGATCAGAACATCGTCGATATCGGCTTTCAGGTGGTCTGGAACATTCAGGACCCGGCGAAATATCTGTTCAACCTTGCCGACCCCGACGGAACCATTCTGGCCGTGTCGGAATCGGCAATGCGGGACATCATTGCCCGGTCTGAACTTTCGCCGATCTTGAACCGCGACCGGGGCGCCATTGCGGCCGATGTGCGCGCATCGATCCAATCGACGCTCGACAGCTATAACGCCGGGATCAATGTGGTTCGTGTGAACTTTGAAAAAGCCGATCCCCCGCGCGAGGTCATCGATGCCTTCCGCGAAGTGCAGGCCGCGCAACAGGAACGCGACAAGCTGGAAAAAGAAGCCGATGCCTATGCCAACCGGGTGACCGCAGGGGCCCGAGGCGAGGCGGCCCGGCTGTTGGAAGAGGCCGAAGCCTATCGCGCGCAGGTGGTGAACACCGCCGAGGGGGAGGCGAGCCGCTTTACCTCGGTCTATGAAGAATACGTCAAGGCGCCCGAGGTCACGCGCAAGCGGATGTATCTGGAGACGATGGAGCGTGTTCTGGGTGGCATGAACAAAGTGATCCTTGACGGTGTTCAGGGCAGCGAAGGCGGGCAGGGCGTGGTTCCCTATCTGCCGCTGAACGAACTGACCAAGCAGGGGAGCAACAACTGATGAAAGCGCAATATATCCTTCCCGCTGTGGTGCTGATCGGGGCGGCGGCGATGTCGTCGCTGTTTATCGTGACCGAAAAGGAAAAGGCTTTGGTCCTGCAATTCGGTCAGGTTACCCAAGTCAAGGAAACGCCCGGTCTGGGGTTCAAGATCCCGCTGATTCAGGAAGTCGTGCGCTATGACGACCGAATCCTTGGCCTGCCGACCCAGCCGTTGGAAGTGACGCCTTTGGATGATCGGCGTCTGGTCGTCGATGCCTTTGCCCGCTGGCGGATCACCAATCTGGTCGATTTCCGAGAGGCTGTCGGGGCCGGTGGCATTGATGCCGCGCAGGCCCGTCTGGACCGTATCCTGAATTCGGCCATCCGCGAAGTTCTGGGCTCGGTGCCTTCGGGCCGGGTGCTGTCCGAAGATCGGACCTCGCTGATGAACCAGATCCGCGACCGGGCCCGG
>JALQUQ010000271.1 GCA_023263735.1 Paracoccaceae bacterium
CCCCATGACAGAAAACTGGCGGTCAATTCGCCCTCGCTTAGGGTCGCGACCTGAACGGGACGCCCGTCGCTGGTTTTCCCAAAGTGTGAAATGCCGGGCTGACGCATAATACCCCCAATGAATTCAACGGCAAAGTGGTGCGCTGCCCGGAGTGCAAGGTCAAGCCGGTTTGTTCATGAAAGGCAGTCTTGCAGCGAAGCCGACAGGTTTTCCAGAATATCCTGCCAGACCGTAGGCGAAATCGCGAGCGACGCCCCCTCTGGGTCAAGCGGTTTGCCGATCTTGATCGATGTGCCTTCGACAATGGGGCCGATCAGGGCAGCGTCGTGGTTGGCTTCGGGAAAGATGCAGACCACCGATTTCGCGATCCCAGTCTCGCGCAGTTCCGACAGATGCCCGGCCCCGGGGGTCGTGGCATCGCCAAGGGCAATCGAGCCGGCCAGCGCAAGGCCGTAGTGCCGCGCGAAATAGTGATAGGCGTCGTGATACACCAGAAAGGGCCGATCTTTCAGGGCGGCCAATTGCGACGCAAGCGCGGCATCCACCGTGGCGATCGTGGTCGCCGCGGTTTGCGCATTCGCCAGATAAGTGGCGCTGTTTTCCGGGTCTTTGGCCGCCAAAGCCTGCGCGATGGCATTCACCCAGACAACGGCGTTATCGGGATCAAGCCAGGCATGGGGGTCGGTTCCGCTGTGATCGTGGCCATCATGGTCGTTGTGGTCATGGCCTCCGGCCTCGGCCTCGGCATAGCCAAGCTGGAACGTTCCTGCCTGCTCCAGCAATCGCAATTGCGTCGCGTTTTCGGCAAGCCCACTGGCCGCACGGTCAAGCCATGGCGTCATCTCGGGGCCAACCCAGACCAGCAAGTCGGCCTCCGCCAGAGTGGCGGCCTGCGAGGGGCGCAGTTGGAAATCATGCCCGTCGCTTCCCGGTTCGACCAGCAAATCCGGCTGGCCCAAATCGCCCATCACCATCGACACCAGACCAAAGACCGGCGGAATGTCGGTCACGACCTTGGGCGGCGCGGCCATGGCGGCGGTGGAGACGCTGGTCAATGCCAAAGTTATGATATAACGCAACATGTCGAGGCCATTTCTGATGTCAATCTGGTATGGGCTTCATTTGTATGTTATATCATAACGTGTCAAGAGCGATGATGCGGAGACTCCATGGCGCAGTTCCACAATGAGGGTGAACCCTTGTCGGCGTTTTCCAGCCACGACCACAGCCATTGTTCCGAAACGGTTCTGGCCAAGGCCGAGGCTTTGACCCTTGCCGCAGGTGCGCGGATGACGCCGGTGCGGCGGCGCGCGCTGGAGATCCTGTTGGAGGAACATCGGGCGATGGGGGCCTATGATGTCTTGCAGCGTTTGGCGGCCGAGGGGTACGGCCATCAGCCGCCCGTCGCCTATCGCGCGCTGGAATTTCTGGTGGATCAGGGGCTTGCCCATCGCATTCGGCGGCTGAACGCCTTTGCCGCCTGCATGCACCCCGGCATTGCCCATGCGCCGGTGTTTCTGATTTGCCGAAGCTGCAACAGTGTGGCCGAAGCGGCCGCGCCAACGGCCCGTGCCGCGGTCGAGGCCGCCGCCGCCGATCTGGGGTTTACGGTCGAGCGGTCGAACATCGAGGCCGTGGGCCTGTGCCCGACCTGTCAGGGGACGGCAGCATGACCGGACCGACCGAATTGATCCGCGCGCAGGGGGTCAGCGTGCAGTTTGGCGGAACGCCCGTGCTTTCGGGCGTCACCCTAAGCCTCAAGCCCCGAGAGATTGTCACCATCGTCGGGCCGAACGGGTCGGGCAAATCGACGCTTTTGCGGGCCTTGCTGGGTATTATCCCGCCGACCACGGGGCGGGTTGCACGGGCACCCGGCCTGCGGATCGGCTATGTGCCGCAAAAGCTTGCGCTGGACCCATCCTTGCCGATGACCGTGCGCCGTTTTCTGTCTTTGCCGCGCCGGGTGAGTGACGCCGACGCCCAGCACGCGCTGATGCGTGTGGGAATGGCCGACAGCGCCTTGTTGCAGATGGCATCGCTGTCCGGCGGGCAGATGCAGCGGGTGCTGCTGGCCCGCGCGTTGATCAATGCGCCCCATCTGCTGGTTCTGGACGAGCCGACGCAGGGGCTGGATCAACCCGGCGAGGCGGCCTTTTACCGGCTGATCGAGGATGTGCGGCGCGAAACCGGGGTCGCGGTTCTGATGGTCAGCCATGATCTGCACGTGGTGATGGCGGCCAGCGACCGCGTCATCTGCCTGAACGGCCATATCTGTTGCGAGGGCGCGCCTGCCGTCGTTTCCACTGCGCCCGAGTATCGGGCGCTGTTTGGTTTGGGCACCAAAGGGGCCTTGGCGCTGTATCGGCACGTGCATGACCACGATCACGCGCATGACCATGCCCACGATCATGCCCATCACGACCACTCTCATCACGGGCATGAGCATGCTTGACGATTTCTTGGTGCGCGCCGTTCTGGCGGGGATCGGCCTGTCCTTTGCCACGGGCCTGTTGGGCAGTTTCGTCGTGTGGCGGCGGATGGCCTATTTCGGGGATGCAACGTCGCATGCGGCGATCTTGGGCGTTGCCCTGTCGCTGGCGGTTGGGTTGCCGATCGGGTTGGGAACCCTGCTGGTGGCCTTGGCCATGGCGGCGACGGTCGCGGGATTGGCGTCGCGCGGTTGGGCCGTGGATACGACCCTTGGCGTTCTGGCCCATTCGGCGCTGGCCTTGGGGCTGGTGGCGGCATCGCTGGTGCCCGGGGTGCGGGCCGACCTTTCGGCTTGGCTCTTCGGCGATATTCTGGCGGTGACGAAAAGTGATCTGCTGTTCATCTGGTGTGGGTCCGCGCTGGTGGCGGCGCTGCTGATCTGGCGCTGGAATGCCCTTTTGACTGCGACCTTGAACGAGGATCTGGCCTTTGCCGACGGGATCAACCCACATCGTGAGCGGTTTATTCTGGTCTTGGCGCTGGCCGTTGTCGTCGCGGCGGCGATCAAGGTGGTGGGGGCGTTGCTGATTGCGGCGATGCTGATCATTCCGGCGGCGGCGGCGCGGGGGCTTTCGCGCACGCCCGAAGTGATGGCGGGCCTTGCGGTTCTGGTTGGCGCTTTGTCCTCGGTGTTGGGGCTGGAAATGTCGCTTTCTGCGGATACGCCCGCCGGTCCGTCGATCATTGTCGCGGCGGTGATTTGCTTTGCAATCTCATTGGCGCTTCGGCAGATTCTGGCGCGGCGCGGCTAAACCCCGACCGACCGGCAGAGGGAAAATGCACGATGTCGTTTTCTGACGCCAATGGTCGGGTGTTCTTGTCCGTTTCGTGCTGGCTCTGGCATTGATGGCCAAAATGTATCTTAGGGGAGTCGACCCATGAAAACCCATGTCAAAGCTCTGGTCGTCGGCGGTGGTGCCGTAGGGACGGGCATCGCCTATCATCTGGCCAAAGCTGGCTGGGACACCATGTTGGTCGAGCGGGACGAACTGACCGCCGGCTCGACGTGGCACGCCGCTGGCCTGCTGCCGTTGTTCAACATGTCTTATGCGACCACGCATATCCACAAATACTCGGTGGATTTCTACAAGACGCTTGAAGCGGAAACCGGCCTGAATGCGGGCTTCTCGATCTGCGGCAACCTGCGCATGGCGCAGACCGATGACCGGATGGACGAATACATGCTGTATTCTTCGGTCGCGGAAACGGCGGGTGTGTACCACGAATTCATGACCCCCGCCCAGATCAAGGAGCGTTGGCCGCTGGTTCGCACCGAAGACCTGAAAGGCGCTTTGTTCCACCCGCAGGACGGCTATATCAACCCGGCCGACGTGACACAGGCCATGGCCAAAGGCGCCCGTCAGCGCGGCGTTGAAATCGTGCGCAAGCTGCAGGTGAACGCCTACCGCTGGACGGGCAGCGAATGGATCGTGACGCTGGAGCAGATGGTTGAAAAGGGCGGCAACCTTGTCGGCTCGGGCGAGATGGTCGAGGTTCATGCCGAGCATGTCGTCACCGCAACCGGCAACCACGCCCAGCGGACCGCGCGCCTGTTGGGGATCAAGATCCCCGCGATTCCGGTGGAACACCAGTATATCGTCACCGAACCCG
>JALQUQ010000272.1 GCA_023263735.1 Paracoccaceae bacterium
GGGCGATGCGAAGGCCAATGGCTTGAGCGTCTTGCCCCCCAGCATCAACGCCAGCGGCTATCGGTTTGAGCCGGTCCTGGGTGTCGACGAGCAAGGCCGGCCGAAAGCTATGAGGCCTTCCAGCAGGCTTTCCCGTCCGATTTCATGAACTTCCCGACGATGGGTGCATGGGCCGTTGTCGAACACCGCCCCGACGATATCGTCGTTCTGCGCCGCAACCCGTACTACTGGAAAGTTGACGAAGCCGGCCAGCAACTGCCCTATCTGGACGAAATGCACTATCGCCTGTCGACTTGGGGCGACCGTGACGTTCAGGCCGTGGCCGGTACGGGCGACTTCTCGAACCTGGAACAGGCTGAAAACTACGTCGAAAGCCTGAAAAAGGCCGCCGACCCGGCTTCGCCTGCCCGTCTGGCTTTTGGTCCGCGCACCATCGGCTACACCCTGTATCCGAACCTGTCTGGCAATGGCTGGGGGGAACCCGATGCCCGCGCTCAGGCCGTGCGTGATCTGAACCGCAACCTCGATTTCCGCAAGGCAATCTCTTACGGTCTTGATCGTCAGCGTCTGGGCGACAGCCTTGTGAAAGGTCCGTTCACCACCCAATATCCGGGCGGCATCTATGCGGGCACCTCGTTCTATGATGCGGCATCGACCGTGTTCTATCCCTATTCGGTGGACAGCGCGAAAGAAGCGCTGAAGGCCGCAGGTCTGGAAGACACCGATGGCAACGGCTTTGTGAACCTGCCCGGCGGCGATGATCTGAATGTCACCCTGTTGACCCAGACCGACTATGCCACCGACAAGAACCTTGCCGAAGGCGTGGTTGCGATGATGGCAGACGCGGGCGTCAAAGTGACGATGAACGCGCTGAACGGCAAAGACTTTGACAACGCACGTGACAGCGGCAACTATGACTGGATCATCATCCGCAACGGCACCGAACTGATCACCGTCGTCCAGAACACCACCGCGCTTGCTCCGGTGGGCCCCTCGACCGACGTGAACCACCGGGCCAATGGGGCGGGCGAACTTGACCTGCTGCCGCATGAACAGACGCTGGTCGATACGGTCAATGCCTTTATCGGCAGCCGCGATCCGGTCGAACGTGCCGAGTTGATGAAGACCTACCAGAAGACCTATACGGAAAATCTGGATGGCATCGGCCTGACCGCCTATCCGGGCGCGCTGATCGTCAACAAGCGTTTCGCCAATATCCCGGCTGGCGCTCCGATCTTCATGTACAACTGGGCCGAAGACAACATCATCCGTGAGCGTGTCTTTGTTCCGACCGACAAACAGATCGGCGCTGAACTGCATGCCAAGACCCTGCCCGGCGAACCCGGCTCGGCTGGCCCGGTCGCGGCGAACTAATCCGGTTCCTCCCGGTGTTTGGGGGCGGCAGACGATCGCTGCCCCCAGACTTTCCTGACCTTCCCGAAAATTGGTGGGATTTCCCCGATGCTTCGATTCCTTGGCATACGCCTGTTGCAGGCGTTCCCGGTCCTGTTGGTGATGAGCCTTGTCACCTTCATGATCATTCAGGCCCCGCCCGGCGATTACGGCGATTTCATCCGCACGAACATGATCGTTCAGGGCAACGCGACCCAAGAGGCCGCCAATGCCGCTGCCGAGAAATACCGGGAAGAGCATGGACTGAACGATCCGCTGGCGCTTCAATACGTCAACTGGATCTGGGGCATCGTGACCCGCGCCGATTTCGGCCAATCCTACGCCTACAACAAACCCGTGCTCGACATCCTGTTGCAGCGCCTGCCCCCGACCCTTGCCATCGCCCTGACCTGCCACATTCTGGCGTCGTCTATCGGCATCGGCTTCGGCATTCTGGCCGCAACCCGGCAATATACCTGGGTCGATACGCTCCTCTCCTTCCTGTCGTTCCTTGGAATGACCATCCCGCGCTTTCTGTTGGCCCTGATCCTGCTGTATCTGCTGGCCTACAAGTTGAACGTTCAGGAAATCGGAAGCTTTTATTCTTCGAAATTCGGCGGCCAACCCTATTGGCTGGGCTGGTTCGACTTCAACTTTGCCAAGCTCTGGAATCTGATCCAGCACGTCTGGCCCGTGATCGCCGTCGCGACTTTTGGCGGGCTGGCCTATAACATGCGGGTCATGCGGGCCAACCTGCTGGATACGCTCAATGCCCAATACGTGGAAACGGCCCGTGCCAAGGGCCTGGGCGAAGGCGCGGTGGTCTTGCGTCATGCGGTTCCCAACGCGCTGCATCCGCTGGTGGCCTATCAGGGCGTGGTTCTGCCCTACATGCTGACCGGCGAGATCGAGGTGGCCATCGTCTTTGGCCTTGCCACCATCGGCCCGGCCATCGTCGGCTCGATGAACATCGGCGATGTCTACGTGACCGCCACCCTTTTGCTGGTGCTTGGCGCCACTCTCATCATCGGCAACATCATCGCCGACCTACTCTTGGCGGCGCTTGATCCGCGCATCCGTGTCGGAGGTGACGCATGACCTCGCCAAACTTGATCGAACAGGCTGACGACCGTATTTCTACAGTCTCAACCGTGTCACAAAGCTATCCGGCGCTGGTCTGGCGGCGGTTCCGCAAATCGGTGTCGGGCATGCTGGGCCTGACCATGGTGGCTCTTTTGCTGTTCGTGTCGGTCTTCGCGGAATTCTTCGCGCCGATGGACCCGAACGCCTCGACGACCTCATTTGCGCCCCCGGCGAACTTGAGCTTTTTTACCAAGGACGGCTTCACCCTTTTCCCGGTCTCTTACCCGATCGTGGAAAGCGACGAGCTTGACCCGGTGACCTTTCAGCCGCTGATGGCCCCCGATTTCGACAATCCGCGCCCGATCGTGTTTTTCACCAAGGGCTGGAGCTACAAGCTTTGGGGTGTGATCCCGATGAACCGCCATTTCATCGGCGTGGCTGATGGGTCAGAGCTGCACCTGCTTGGCACCGACAAACTGGGGCGCGATATCCTGTCCCGTGGCATCCTCGGCAGCCGCATCACCCTGATCATCGCCCTCAGCTCGATCACGCTCATTACCCTTGCGGGCACCTTCCTTGGCATCACGTCGGGATATATCGGCGGCCGGTTTGACCTGTGGTTCCAGCGCTTTGTGGAAATCGTTCTCGCCTTTCCGCAATTGCCTTTGTACCTCACCCTGACCACCCTGATCCCGGTGACGGCCCCCTCGCCCCTCTTTATCAGCTTCGTGATCCTTGTGATCGCCGGTCTGGGCTGGGCACAACTTAGCCGCGAGGTTCGGTCGAAAACCATGGCGATGGCCAATGTCGATTACGTCCGCGCCGCCATGGCCATCGGCGCAAGCGACGGGCGCATCATCACCCGGCATATCCTGCCCAACGTGCTTAGCCATGTGATCGTTTCGGTGACCTTGGGCATTCCGGCGATCGTCCTTTTGGAAAGCTTCCTTGGCTTCCTTGGGTTTGCCGTCAAACCGCCGATGATCTCGTGGGGGCTGATGCTGCAAGACGCGGGCACCTACAGCGTCATCGGCAGCTATCCCTGGATCTTGTCGCCTGTTGGTTTTGTCCTGTTGGCCGTCTTTGCCTTCAACGCGTTGGGCGATGGCCTGCGCGATGCCGTTGACCCGTACTGAGGCCGCCATGACCCAAAATACCGTAATCGAAGCCCGGAATGTGGGCGTGAATTTCAAGGTCGATGGCGGCATGGTCGAAGCCGTGCGCGACGTCTCCTTTACCCTCCATCGCGGCCAGACCATTGCCTTGGTCGGCGAATCCGGATCTGGAAAATCGGTGACCGCCCGCGCGATCATGCGGCTTTTGTCGAAACGCGCCCGCGTCAGCCCGCAGACCCAGATCAATTTCAACGGCCAGAACATGGCCAATCTCAGCCTGAATCAGATGCGGCGCCTGCGCGGCAACCGGATTTCCATGATCTTTCAGGAGCCGATGTCGTCCTTGAACCCGGTCTACAAGATCGGCACCCAGATCGCCGAGGTTCTGCGCATCCACAACAAGATCTCCAAGGATGCCGCATGGCAACGCGCCGTCGAATTGCTGAAAGAGGTGCAGATCCCCGACCCCGAAGCGCGGATCAACCAATATCCGCATCAGCTTTCGGG
>JALQUQ010000273.1 GCA_023263735.1 Paracoccaceae bacterium
CTATGCGCCCGGTTGGGGCGGCCTTGCCCTTGGCCTTGGGCTTTGGGGGCTGCACATGGGCCTGACGCAGGGGGTGCTGTCGGCACTGGTGGCCGAGGCGGCGCCGCCTGAACTGCGCGGCACGGCCTTTGGCATGTACAACCTGATCACGGGCGGGGCGTTGCTGTTGGCCAGCATTCTTGCGGGCGGGCTTTGGAATGCGTTCGGTTTTCAGACAACCTTTGTGGCTGGTGCAGCCTTTGCACTGCTGGCGACCCTTGCGCTGTTCCCCCTTCGTCATCGGCTGACATAGGAAAGCTTGGCGGGGACTTGTCATGAAAGTTGCGGAGAACTTTGCGGATTTTTCACGCGGCTGACACCGAAGTGTTGCGCAATCGGGCGACGGTGCACCCGAAAAGTGCAACCTGAACTATCATGTTCAAGACCGCTTCCTTCGCGACGCTGACGATCGCGCTGACCGCCACCACGGCGCTTGCCCAGACTGAAATCAGCTGGTGGCATGGCATGGGCGGCCGCAACGGCGAAGTGATCAACGAGATCTCGCAGAAATTCAACGAAGCGCAGTCGGCCTGCCACCTGACGCCGATCTCGAAGGGCACTTACGAAGAAGCGCTGGCCACCGGCATCGCGGCGTTCCGCTCGGGTGAGCAGCCAAATATTCTGCAGGTGTTCGATGCCGGCGCGGCAACGATCATCAACGCCAAGGGGGCGACCATTGCCGCCGAAGACCTGATCCTGAACGCAGGCAAACCCTTCAACCGCGAAGATTTCATTCCCGGCGTGCGCAATTTCTACGCCGACTCGACCGGCAAGTTCATCGGCATGCCGTTCAACTCTTCGGCGCCGATCATGTATTTCAACACCGAGGCGTTCAAGGCTATCGGTGTCGAGCCGCCGAAAACTTGGGAAGACTTCGAGGCCGTTGCGCCCAAGCTGAAAGAGGCAGGGTACATTCCGCTGACCGCTTCGCAGCTGACCTGGATGATGGTCGAGAACTTCAAGTCGCGCAACAACCAGCAGTTCGCCACCAACAACAACGGCTATGACTCGATCCAGGACACCCAGTTGATCGTGAATGACCCGAACCAGGTCATGATGTTCGACAAGCTGAAGGACTGGGCCGACAAGGGCTGGTACGGCTTCTATGGCGCAAGCTGGGCTGACAACCAAAAACCGTTCGAAGAAGGCAAAGTCGCCCTTTGGATCGGGTCTTCGGGCAGCTTTGGCGGCCTGCAAAAGACCGCAACGCAACCGTTCTCGGCCGTATTCATGCCCTACTGGCAGTCGATCGAGGGCGCAGGCACGCAGAGCTTTATCGGCGGGGCCTCGCTTTTTGCCATGGCTGGCAAGCCCGAAGAGCAGAACACCTGCACCGCCGAGTTCTTCTCGTTCCTGACCTCGCCGGAAATTCAGGTCTACTGGCATGAAAACACCGGTTACGTTCCGATCACCACCGCCGCCTATGATCTGGCCAAGGCGCAAGGCTGGTACAACGAACATCCGGTCGCCGAAATCGGCATCCAGCAACTGATGCTGCCGGGCGGTGAATGGTCGAAAGGCTATCGCATGGGCTTTTACCCGCAGATCCGTTCGGTGATGGAGCGCGAATTCAACCGCATCTTCTCGGGCGAAGTCACACCGCAGCAAGCGTTCGACACCATCGAAAGCGAAGGCAACGAGCTTTTGGTCCGTTTCTCCAAAACCGGCGGCTGATCGGTTTCCCAGTTCAAACGGCTCCGGGCACCTGTCCGGAGCCATTCCTTTTCGTGAAGGCCGAACGTTTTGAACAGACAAACCGCCCCCACATCCCCCCGCGGGATCGCGCGCCTTTTCCGATGGGGCCGTGGCGCCGAGGCCCCCGCCGCCAAGCGGGTTCAGTTTGATCGCCCCGTGACACCGTGGCTTTTCGTTTTGCCGCAGATTGCTGTCGTGGTGATCTTCTTTTACTGGCCATCGGCGCAGGCGGTGCAGTCGTCGTTCTATATCGAAGATCCGTTTGGCTTTGGGGCCACGTTTGTTGGTTTCGACAATTATCGTGACACGCTAAAAGCGACCGAATACCGGACTATCGCAGGATTTACCGCGTTTTTCGCCGGGATCGTCACGGCGCTGTCCCTCTCTCTTGGTTTGCTGCTGGCGGTCAAGGCGGACAAGGTGATCCGCAGCGCATCGGCCTATAAGACGCTTCTGATTTCGGTCTATGCCATCGCCCCGCCCGTGGCCGCGCTGATCGGCATGATGCTTTTCGATCTGCACATCGGCCCCTTTACCCACTTTGCCGCGCTTTTCGGCTATGATCTGCGGGTGGGGATCGACTATTGGGACACCGCTTTTGCGATGATCCTGATCGCCGTTTGGAAGCAGATCCCGTACAACTTCATCTTCTTCCTGTCGGGGCTTCAATCGGTGCCGGTTTCGGTGCGCGAAGCCGCGCTGATCGATGCCCGTTCGGGTTGGCGGCGCTTTTGGGATGTCACCTTGCCCTTGCTTGCGCCGACCACCTTCTTCCTGCTGATCATCAACGTGACCTACGCGCTGTTTGACACCTTTGGCATCATCGACGTGATCGTCAAAGACAAGCCGGCAAACAATCCGATGACGCTGGTCTACAAGGTGTATCTGGACGGATTCAAAGGAAACGACATCGGCGGATCATCGGCGCAATCGGTCATTCTTATGGTGTTGGTCGCGGTGCTGACCGTGGCGCAGTTCCGCTATCTCGAACGCCGGGTGCATTACGGGTAAGGCCATGAAGATCAAGCTTTTCGACCATCTGATCCTGACGGCGGGCGCCGTTTTCCTGATGACCCCGGTCGCCTTGGCGGTCATGTCCTCGACCCATTCGGCCGCCGATATCCACATGAACGCGCTGTCGATCCTGCCCGGCGGGCATGGGGTTGAGACCTACACCAAGGTCCTGACGCAAAAGGGCGGCTTTACCGGCGAGGTGACGGGCGCGCGCATGGTGCTGAATTCATTGGCCTTGGGCGTGGGCTTTGCCTTGGGCAAGATCACGCTGTCGATGATGGCGGCCTATGCGCTGGTCTATTTCCGGTTCCGCTTTGCCACCTTTCTGTTCTGGATGATCTTTACGACCCTGCTCTTGCCGCTTGAGGTGCGGATCATGCCGTCCTATCAGGTGATGAGCCAGTTGCACCTGTTGAACACTTACACAGGGTTGATCGTGCCATTGCTTGCCTCGGCAACGGGCACCTTTTATTTCCGCCAATTCTTCAAATCCGTGCCGGACGAATTGTTGGAGGCCGCGCGGATCGACGGTGCCGGGCCGGTCAAGTTCTTCATCGACATTCTTGTGCCGCTGTCGCGCACGATGATGGCGGCGATTTTCATCATCATGTTCGTCTATGGCTGGAACCAATATCTCTGGCCGATCCTGATGACCACCGACGAGCGGTTCTTTACCCTGATGCGCGGGATCAAATCGATCCTTCAGGTATGGGTCGGATCGCAAATTCCCGATTACAACGAAGCCTTCGCCCTAGCGGTGCTGGCGATGGTCCCGCCGGTTCTGGTGGTGGTCGTCTTTCAGCGCATGTTCATCAAGGGCCTGACCGAGAGCGACAAGTAAATGGCTGAAATATCGCTGAAATCCGTTGGCAAGACCTATGCGGGGGGGATTGCCGCCGTATCGGATGTCACCCTCGAGATTGCCGATGGGGAATTCATCGTGCTGGTCGGCCCTTCCGGCTGCGGAAAATCCACGCTGTTGCGCATGGTCGCGGGGCTGGAAGAGATCAGCACCGGCGACATCAGCATTGGCGCCCGGCGGGTGAACGGGCTTGACCCAGCCGACCGCGATATCGCGATGGTGTTCCAGAATTATGCGCTTTATCCGCATATGACGGTGCGCGACAACATGGCCTATGGGCTGAAAAACCGCAAAACACCCAAATCCGAAGTCGAGGCCCGCGTGGCCGAGGCCGCGCGGATGCTGGAACTTGCCCCCTATCTTGATCGCAAACCGCGCGCCTTGTCGGGCGGACAACGGCAGCGGGTGGCCATGGGGCGCGCCATCGTCCGCAACCCTGCCGCGTTTCTTTTTGACGAACCGCTGTCC
>JALQUQ010000274.1 GCA_023263735.1 Paracoccaceae bacterium
GGTCGCTGGCGTAGATGAGCCCGTTCGAAGCGAATGCCACACCCCATTGGATCTTGTCGCGCATGACCCTCTCCTCCCGCCTGCGGTTGATACCTCTATCAAATAGAGATGGTGCGCGATAAACTATTTCGCAACCCCTCACCGACGCAATGACGCGCGCGCCTGTGTCCTTGAGAAAACACCGGCTCGACATGGTGGGGTGAAACAGAGTTTGGGATTTTCACCGGGTGCAGCGACATTGGGGATGGCACAAGAAAGGATCCTCTGATGTCCGATAAACCCATTAACGTCCGCTACGCCCGAATCCAACTCGTCCTGGCATGGTCTGCGCTGGACTCACTGAAAATGCGCTTCGCTGACACGGCTACGGAAACCGATGAACTGGGCATCTACGTCCAACCGGCCGCCGAAAGTCTCGCAGACGTCGAGGCGGCGCTGAAAACCCTGCAGACCTATGTCGCGCAGCAGGATCCAGATGGGGGGTTGGTGCTGGCCGGAAAGACCCACACGACAAGAGCTTGAAACCCGTACTTGATACCTGTATCACATGGTGCACCAGAAACCTTCAGCACCAGGCCTTCCCCGACACGTGGAAAGATCAGGCCCAGCCCAAGCGCACGTTTAGCTGAATTGATAACAGCGCCGCCCTCCCCGAAAATTTTCCCTGTCCGATGGCGAACGAGACGCAAAGTCCCTGGACCTGGCTTTTTCCGTTTCAAGAGATAAGGTCGTCTAACTTAACTGGGAGGCCATACTTTGCGAGGATTTCACGGGCCCGTTCTATTATAGAGGCGCTCGCATCCGGCCTCAGCGCAAGCTCTGTCCGCAGATCGGCCAAATAAATGATGTCAGCCGGGTCATAAGGAAACCCATGTGTTTTGATGATTTTGATCAATTCTAAAGCCGGTAACGGAGCTGTTCCAAGCAGCGCATCTATAAGACGGGCACGATCAACGTATGGCGCAACAGCCGCTCGGAAATCCGTGCTGTCTCGCTCCCAGATCCAAAACGTCCGCGTAACTAATCCTGCCGCACGCCGCACGGCCGACCGTTCACGCTGGTATTGGCGCATCTCAACTTTGCGCGCCTCATCAACCATTTTGGACCCCCCAACTTTTCAGATTGCAAAAATCTATCCGATATAGGTATCCAGGTCTTGATAAACAGTCTACCCATCAGTCAAAGGGTCAGGACAAAGGAGACGCACTACCCTCATCACATCCGGTAATGGTCGCGATTCACAGACGCAGTGGGCGCCCCAAATCTCAGTCAGGCAAATCGGCAAATGGTCATGATCGATAACCCCGCCGCTCCTTTGCACTGATCAGTCTGGATGCCGCCGCCTCGGCCAAACTGCTCGACGGATAGGATGCCGCTTTGCATTGACCCGCGCGCCCAATTCGCCCCCAGCAGCGCTCGACGATGATTTCACCGAAGAGATCCGGCAACACCTCGACCCTGTAGAACCGAGCCATGTTCAAATCAGGATCGACACGAAAAAGTAACTGGCAGGACATTTGAGCCTCCTGGCACCAGGATGCTCCCTTGGCCCCGCACTGTCCAATCAGATTTCTGAATCGGTGGTATGCCTACGATTCAGGATCATGATGCTTCCTCTGGATTTCGGATTTCCTAACACCCCATCAGCTCAAAGATGGACTTTCGGAAGACGATTCCAGCTGCTCGATCTCGCATTCGATCTTTTCCGAGGATTGGCTTTTACTCTGCCGTTGACAACCGTCGGCTTCGACATGCCTGTCCGGCGCATGATCTCGACGGTGCCCCGACCGTCCGCTGTCGCCAGCACGATATCGGCCCGCCAGACAAGCTTGCGCGGCGTGTTGCGGTTGGTCAGCAGGGCTTGAAGCTCAGCGCGGTCGGCGGGGCCAAGGTAAAGGCAGATGTCGGAGCGTCTCATCCGCCGATCATGCCACGACGCAGCAACCTTGGGAATCCAATGTCAGGCGGGGAACACTAGCTGATCGGCAGTTGAGCAAGCGCCTCGGGCGCGATCTCGTCCCGGATCGCCCCATATCGAGGCGATCCGGGCTTTTTTGGGCGGTCACACAAGACTTCTCAGCCACAGCGTGATGGCCGGAAAGGCAATCAAGATCCCGAGTCGCACCATATCAATCGCAATAAAAGGCACGAGGCCGCGGAATATCTTGCCGTTTACCACATTCGGCAACACGGCTTTGAGCACAGTCCGCATCCGTTGATGGTGCGCAGCGGCTTGAGCCAAGAATTCAGCGTCCTTCGTTTACAGGTCGCGCTTCTGCTCCAGCATTTTCGTCATGGCGTCGCTCCACTAGACAACCCGTCCCCAGTCGTCGCCGTTGGGGTCGCGCGCGAAGCCAATGATTTCGAGGGGTGCACAGACGAACTGTTTCACCGTTTAATAGGTCTTGAATTCGCTGTTTAACCATTCCTCGTGCATCCAGACCCCCTTTTCATCAGAAACAAAGTTCCACCCAGGTACGCCCGCGCTGACTTCTTCTTCGCTCGTCTCGGCATCCTGTTTGTCGCGTGGCAGACGATCATGCCCTCTGGGGATATCACCTGCCCCAGGGTTTTCTGGAGGTTCAGACCTGTGCGGCCCCCACGCAAAAGTGGCCCTGGCCAGTGGCGTAGCGGTCTGAGAAGGCAGGCGCTTTCCTTGGTGTGCCGGGGCGGGGTGTGCCGTAAACTTATGGGGGGGCGGGGAAACCGAATTGCCATTGCGCGCGGCGCTGTGAAAAAACCAGACAAAGCATTTACGGAGGCACCCCATCATGTCCAGGACCGCTTTGGTCGTTTCGGCCCATGCCGCAGATTTTGTCTGGCGTTGCGGGGGGGCGATTGCGCTGCATCAGGAGCAGGGGTGCAATGTCACGGTCGTGTGCCTGTCGTTTGGCGAGCGGGGCGAAAGTGCCAAGCTGTGGAAACAGCCCGGCATGACGCTGGAGCGGGTGAAGGCGGTGCGGCGGGCCGAGGCGGAACGGGCCGCGGAAAAGCTGGGTGTGCATGATCTGATCTGCTTTGATCTCGGGGATTATCCGCTGGAGATGGGGCGAGAGGACAAGAACCGCCTGATCGACGTGATCCGCGCGGTGCAGCCCGATTTCATGCTGAGCCATAGCCAATATGACCCCTATAACACCGATCACAGCTATACGACTCAGGTGGTGATGGAATGCCGGTCCACCGCGCAGGCTTGGGGCCATAATCCGGGGCAAAAGGTGCTGGGGGCGCCGCAATTGTATCTGTTTGAACCGCATCAGTCGGAACAGATGCTGTGGAAGCCCGATACGTTTCTGGACATCACCCCGGTCTGGGCGAAAAAGCGCGCCGCCATCGAATGCATGGAGGGGCAAGAGCATCTGTGGGAGTATTACACCCGCGTGGCGCAGCAGCGCGCGAACCATTTCACCCGCAATTCGGGCGGGCAATCGGGGGGGCGGGCCTGCCAATATGCCGAAGGATTCCAGTCGATCTACCCCCGCACCGTGGACAGCCTGTAAGGAGAGCCAGAGATGAATATTGCGACCAATCCTTCGTTTGACATCGCGCATCTGGGCCATGTGGAGGTGTACACCGATAAGTTCGAGGAAAGCCTTGATTTCTTTACCCGGGTCTATGGGCTGAAACTGTCGGGTCTGGATGAGACCAGCGCCTATCTGCGGGCTTGGGATGATTACGAATTTCATTCGCTGAAGCTGACGCGGCATCACACCACCGGCGTTGGGCATATCGGCTATCGCGCGGCCAGCCCCGAAGCCTTGGCGCGGCGGGTGGCGGTGATCGAGGCGTCGGGGTTCAAGACCCATGGCTGGGTCGAGGGCGATCTGGGCCATGGGCGGGCCTATCGGTTCGAAGACCCATTCGGCCATATCTTTGAAATCTACTGGGAGACCAAGCGGGCCAATCCCGAGGGGGCCGACCGGCCCGCACTGAAAAACACGGCCAGCGCCTTTACCGGGGTGGCGCCGCGGCGGTTGGACCATTTGAACCTGTTGTCCTCGGATGTGCGGGAATTCCGGCGGTTCATGGAAACCTGTCTGGGCAGCCGCGTGACCGAGATGATCCAGTTGGACAAT
>JALQUQ010000275.1 GCA_023263735.1 Paracoccaceae bacterium
AATTCGATACCCGATAAGTCTGTTTAAGCGCCACCTTCAAGGTGGCGCCCTGTTTTTCGCTAAGGATGGGCCCCATGATCAATCGCTTCCCACTTTGGAAGACGTTGCTAGTGATTATTACGTTGGCCGTTTCAACGTTATATGCACTTCCAAATCTCTACCCTGATGACTTTGCTGTTCAGATCTCTGGTACGCGCCAAGAGGTTAAAGTTGATGATCGAGCCTGATCACCAATTCCCGCAAACTGGCCGAAGGCACGCTGGCCGAGATTGACCGGCTGCTGGACATCCTGCCCACGCGGGACACCGCCGCAATCAGCTGGCGCGACTATGGCGATGTGATCCTGTGCGACACGCATGAGGAAATGCTGCAGGTCGCCAATGACATGGCCTATGAACATGTTCAGGTGATGACCGACCGCGACGACTGGTATCTTGAAAAGATGCGCAGCTATGGCGCGCTGTTTCTGGGTCCGCGGACCAATGTGGCCAATGGCGACAAGGTGATCGGCACCAACCACACGCTGCCCACGAAAAAGGCCGGGCGCTATACCGGCGGGCTCTGGGTCGGCAAGTTCCTCAAGACGCACAGCTATCAGCGGGTGACGACCGACCGGGCGGCGGCGCTGATCGGGGAATATGGCTCGCGGCTGTGCATGCTCGAAGGCTTTGTCGGCCATGCCGAACAATGCAACATCCGCGTGCGCCGCTATGGCCACAAGAATGTCGGCTATGGCATGGCGGCGGAATAGGGTCGACCCATGAGGACCGCTTCAAACCTGAAGGCCACCCTTGCGCCGCTGCGCCATGCGCTGGAAACCGCCCGTCCTGACACGCTGACAGCCGCGCTGGCCGCCGCCTTTGCGCCAGAGGCGGTGATCCGGCTGTGTCACCCCTTGGGCGAGGTGAGTGGCCCCGAAGCGCTTTATGACCGCGCCCTAGGCCCCTTGCTGGCGGCCATGCCAGATCTGGAACGGCGCGACATGATCGTTCTGGCGGGCACCACGCCCGAGGGGCAGGACTGGGTTGGCTGCATGGGCAATTACATGGGCACCTTTGTGGCGCCCTTCCTCGACATCCGCCCGACCGGCCATCTGGCCCATATGCGCTATCACGAATATTTTCGCCTTGAGGGGGGAAAGATCGTCGAGATGCAGGCGATCTGGGACATTCCCGAACTGATGATGCAGGCGGGTGTCTGGCCGATGGGGCCGCAGCTTGGCGCCTTTGTCACCACGCCTGCGCCGATGACGGGCGATGGGCTGACCGCCACGGGCGATGGCCGCGCCACCATGGCGCATGTGCTGGCGATGCTGACCGCGCTGTGCCGGCATCCCGGCGATCCAGACCCGAACATCATGGAGATGCCGCGTTTTTGGCATCCGCGTTTCAACTGGTATGGCCCGGCGGGCATCGGCTCGATGCGGGGGATTTCGGGGTTCCGAAACTGGCATCAGATCCCCTTTCTGGGCGCGATGCCCGACCGGGGTTTGGACAGCGACGGGCTGATGAGCCACTGGTTCGGCGAAGGGGATTACGTCTGCGAAACAGGCTGGCCGAACATGCGCCTGACGATCACCCAGGACGGCTGGTTGGGCATCGCCCCGGCCAGCCAGCGCATCACCCTGCGCAGTCTTGATTTCTGGCGGCTGGAAAACGGTCTGATCCGCGAAAACTGGGTTCTGGTCGATCTGCTGGACATGTGGGCGCAAATTGGCGTCGATGTGCTGGGGCGGATGCGGGAATTCAACAAGGCGCGCAACATGGGCCCCGTGTCGGTGCCTGACGGGATGAGCATATGAGGATGACCCTGCCACAGACCCCTTCGTTCCGCCTGGAGGGCAGGCGTGCCTTGATCACCGGGGCCTCTTCGGGCATCGGCCTTGGGGCGGCGGTGGCCTTGGCCGAGGCCGGGGCCGCGGTGACACTGGTGGCCCGCCACTGGGCCGCGTTAGAGACTGTGCGCGACGCGATCCGGGCCCAGGGCGGTCAGGCCGAGGCGCTGGCCCTGGATATCACCGATCTGGCGGCCACGGCGGCGGCCGTCGCGGCCGCAGGCCCGTTTGACGTGATGGTGAATTCTGCCGGGATGGCCCGTCATGCCCCGGCTCTGGACACCACGCCCGAAGACTATGACACCGCCATGGCCCTTAATCTGCGCGCCGCCTATTTCCTGACGCGCGAGGTCGCGCGCGGCCTGATTGCCGCGAAAAGGCCCGGCAGCCTGATCCATGTCAGCAGCCAGATGGGCCATGTCGGCGGGCCGGACCGGGCGGTCTATTGTGCCAACAAACATGCGCTGGAGGGCATGACCAAGGCAATGGCGCTGGAATGGGCGCCCCATGGCATCCGCGTCAATACCCTGTGCCCGACCTTCATCCGCACCCCCTGGGGCGAGCAGACCCTGAAGATCCCCGAACGCCGCGCCTGGATCTTGTCCAAGATCAAGCTGGGGCGCGTGGGCGAGATCGAGGATCTGATGGGCCCCGTCGTGTTTCTGGCGTCAGACGCCGCGGCCATGGTGACGGGCACGCATCTGATCGTGGATGGGGGCTGGACGGCAGAATGAACGAACCTCCCAACAAGATCACCGCCATGCATGTGGCAAAGCTGGCCGGCGTCAGCCAATCTGCCGTCAGTCGCGTCTTCACGCCCGGGGCTTCGGCCTCGCAAGCGACGGTCGAAAAGGTGCGGGCGGCGGCAGAGCATCTGGGCTATCGCCCCGACCCCCTGGCCCGCGCGATGATCACCGGGCGCACCCGGATCATCGGCCTGGTGGTCGCCTATCTTGAGAACCAGTTCTACCCGCTCGCCCTTGAGCTCCTGAGCCAGGCGCTGCAGGAGCGCGGCTATCATGTGCTGGTCTTCATGGCCGACAATGCGACGGACCGGGTGTCCAAGGTGGTGGGCGAACTCCTCGATTATCAGGTTGATGGCATCATCACCGCATCGGTTGCCATGACCAACGATCTCAGCGCCCGCTGTGCCAAGGCCGGCATTCCGGTGGTGATGTTCAACCGCGGCCAGGATGACGACCGGCTGTCCGAGGTCACGTCGGACAATGTCGCAGGCGGGCACCGCGCCGCGCGGCATCTGATCGACACCGGGCACCGCCGCATCGCGCATGTGATGGGGTGGCAGGGCTCGTCCACGGGCCGCGACCGCGCCGAAGGCTTCCGTCAGGCGCTTGAAGAGGCGGGGCTCGCCCCCTTTGCCATGATCGACGGGATGTATACGCGCGACGCCGCCGCGCAAGCGGTGCGCGACATGGTCGCGGGGGCCGAAAAACCCGATGCGATCTTTGTCGGCAATGACCACATGGCCTTTGCCGTGATGGATACCCTGCGCTTTGAACTGGGTCTGCGCGTGCCCGATGACATCTCGATCATCGGCTATGACGATGTGCCGATCTCGGCTTGGCCCAGCTACAACCTGACCACCATCCGACAGCCGGTCCGGCGCATGGTGGGCGCGACCGTGGACATCCTTCTGAACCAGATCGAAGGCGAAACCGCCCCCAACCGCATACGCATCGACGGGCCGCTGATCACGCGCGGCTCGGTCAAGGAAAGGACGCCATCGTGAAGGGCTTTTCGAACCGCTGGAGCGATTTTCCCGACTATATTCTGGGCATCACCCAAGAGATCTGGGAAGGCCGGGACATCGCCGGGCTGCAGCATTGGTATGCCCCCGACATCCCGGTTCGCACACCGATGGGCGTTGGGATCGGCAATGGCCCGGTCATCGCCTCGACCCTTGCCACCTTGCACGAATTTCCCGACCGGCAATTGTTGGGCGAAGATGTGATCTGGTCGGGCAGCCCCGAGACGCATCTTTTGTCGTCGCACCGGATCCTGTCGACCGGCACCCATACCGGCGACGGCTGGTTCGGGCCCGCGACCGGGCGACGCTTTGCCGTGCGGGTCATCGCGGATTGCGCAGCGCGCAGGGATACGATCGACGATGAATGGCTGGTGCGCGACAATGGCGGGATCGTCCGGCAATTGGGCG
>JALQUQ010000276.1 GCA_023263735.1 Paracoccaceae bacterium
CTGGCCGCACCTGTGCCGGAAATCGTGCGATATGTCGCTTGTTTGCAGAAAAGCGGCACCTACATTGAACCGAACCTGCCTGTGGTTCGTATACCTGTTGACATTGAAGGTTTGGACTTCCCCACCAAGCCGGAACCGAAAGGAGCTGCCGATGAATATCCACACGCCCGATCTGGATCGTAAGCCGACCCGCGAAGACGCGGAAAAAGCGCTGGCACTCTTGCGTCAGTGGGCAGGCAAATCGTCGGATGATGAAATCGCAACGTTGGACAGCTCGGTTGCCTATCTGGTTCCCGGGAACGGCTATCCGGCCCTTTCGCGTGACTATCCGACCGATTTCGTGGTGGACACCGCCTACAAAGACAGCCTGCCCGATTTGCAGAATGGCCCCAGCAGCCTGATCGTGGGCGCGCGCCAGACGATTCAGCATGTGGGCATTTCGAATTTCCGCCTGCCGATCCAGTTTCGCACCCGTGACAATGGCCCGGTGACGCTGGAAACCAGTGTGACCGGCACGGTCAGCCTTGAGGCGGAAAAAAAGGGCATCAACATGAGCCGCATCATGCGGTCCTTCTATGCCCATTCGGAAAGCGAGTTTTCCTTTGGTGTGATCGAACGCGCCTTGGATGATTACAAGCGCGATCTGGGCAGCTTTGATGCCCGCATTCAGATGCGGTTTTCCTTTCCGATGAAGGTTGGATCGCTTCGCTCGGGGCTGTCGGGCTGGCAGTATTACGACATCGCGCTTGAATTGGTTGATGTGGGCGGGGTGCGGACCAAGATCATGCACCTTGATTATGTCTATTCGTCAACCTGCCCCTGCTCGCTTGAACTGTCCGAACACGCCCGCCGCACGCGGGGCCAATTGGCGACCCCGCATTCGCAACGCTCGGTGGCGCGCCTGTCGGTCGTGGTCAAACCGGGCAAGCGTCTGTGGTTCGAAGACATGATCGAACTGGCCCGCGACGGCGTTCCCACGGAAACGCAAGTCATGGTGAAACGCGAAGACGAACAGGCCTTTGCCGAATTGAACGCGGCCAATCCGATTTTCGTCGAAGATGCGGCCCGGTCGTTTTGCGCCGCGCTGAAAGGCGATGTGCGGATCGGGGATTTCCGGGTGGTCGCCAGCCATCAGGAAAGCCTGCACAGCCACGATGCCGTCAGCGTTCTGACCGAGGGGCCGACTTTCGCGCAGGTCAGTCTTGATCCGCGCCTGTTCCAGTCGCTGTATCACGTCGGCTGATGCCCCGACCATAACGCTGCAATTCTGTTGCGCGTGACCAAGCTTGAAGCCCCGCTTGTTCGGGGCTTCTTGACTCTGCCGCGTCAAAGCAGGACAGATCGCCCCATCATGGTGGACGTCCGCCCAGTCGCATATCTGATCGGCAGGATGCTGATCGTGCTGGCAATCTTGATGCTGGCCCCGGCCATCATTGACCATCGGGCAGGCCTGCCAAACGGCGCAGCCTTTCTGGAATCAGCTTTTTTTACCGGGGGCGTCGGGGCGTTTCTGGCCCTGTCGACCCTGAACGGTTTGCGCAGCGGGCTCGACATCCGGCAGGCCTATCTGCTGACGGCGGCGATCTGGGTGGGCCTCCCTCTCTTGGCCTGCCTGCCCTTTATCATCGGGGCTCCGGGTCTGAATTTCACCGACGCCTATTTCGAGGCGGCCTCCGGCATCACCACAACCGGGTCAACCGTGATCGTGGGGCTAGATTCCCTGCCCGCCGGCATGAACCTGTGGCGGGGGATGCTGAACTGGATCGGCGGTTTGGGCATCGCCTTCATTGCCATGATTTTCCTGCCGATCATGCGGGTCGGCGGCATGCAATTCTTTCGGACCGAAGGGTTCGATACCTTTGGCAAGGCCTTGCCCCGCGCCACCGACATCGCGCGCGCGCTTTTGTTCGTCTATGCCGGTTTGTCGATTGCCTGCATCGTGACCTATCTCGCCTTGGGGATGGAGCCGCTTGACGCCGTGGTCAATGGCTTTGCCACCATCGCGACCGGGGGTTTTTCGCCCTCTGACAGCAGCATCGGCAAATATCCCGGTGCTGCCGAATATGCCGGGGCGTTCTTCATGCTGTGCGGCAGCTTGCCCTATGTGCGCTATGTCCAGCTTGTTTCGGGGCGTCGCGATGCCTTGTGGGGTGATCCGCAGGTGCGGGCGATCTGGCTGTGGTGCGGGGTGGCGACCCTGATCTTGACCGCGTGGCGGGTTGCCACATCGGACCAGGTGTTCGAACCCGCCCTGCGCGAAGCGTTGTTCAACGTCAGTTCGATCCTGACCGGAACCGGCTTTTTCTCGGGCTCCTTTCCGACATGGGGCAGTTTTGCCTTGGCGATTTCGTTCATTCTGGGGATCATCGGCGGCTGTTCGGGGTCATCTTCGGGGGCCTTGACCGTGTTTCGCGTGCAGATCGCCGCGCGGGCGATTTCGGCGCAGGTCGCGGTGATCAACCACCCCGATCGCGTGATCTCGATCACCTATGATGGCAAACCGGTCGAGGCCGAGGTGCTGAATGCGCTGATGTTGTATATCAGCGGGTATATCGTGACGATTGGCGTGCTGTCGGTCGCCATGACCCTTGTCGGGGTCGATATTGAATCGGCGCTTTTCGGGATATGGACCTCGATCGGCAATATTGGCTACGGTTTTGGGCCGATGGTGATGGAGACCGGCACCTTTCGCGATTTTCCCGATCTGGCCAAATGGATCATGACTTTTGCCATGCTTTTGGGGCGTCTGGGCTTGCTTGCGATTTTTGTTCTGGTGTTACCCCGGTTTTGGCAACGATAGGCGCATTGACAGCACCGTTGGATCGGGCCAAGTCTTCGGCGCATGATTGATATTCGGCCTGTTATATATGTCATCGGTTTGCTGACCGCCGCGATGGGCCTGTTCATGGGGTTTCCCATGGCGCTGGATTTCGTTTCGGGCGATCCGCATTGGCTTTCCTTTCTTGAGGCATCGGTCATCTGCATCGTTCTGGGGGGGACGATGGCGCTTGCCACGGCCAATTCCCCGGGCGGCAATCTAAGCTTGCAGCAGGTGTTTTTGCTGACCACCGGTGTCTGGATCGTGCTGCCGGCGGCGGGGTCGCTGCCGCTTATCCTTGGGGCGCCGGGCCTGCATCCGATTGATGCGATGTTCGAGGCCATTTCCGGCATCACCACCACCGGCACCACCGTCATCTCCGGGCTGGATTTTCTGCCGCTGGGCACAAACCTGTGGCGGGGCATTCTGCAATGGCTGGGCGGTTTGGGGATTGTCATCGTGGCAATGCTGTTCTTGCCGGTGATGAAGGTCGGCGGCATGCAGTATTTCCGCTCCGAAGGGTTTGATACTTTGGGCAAGGTCTTGCCCCGCGCCCTCGATATCTCTTCGGCCTTGGTACAGATTTATGTCTGGATCACGGTGGCCTGTGCGGTGACCTATTTCGCGCTTGGCATGTCGGGATATCACGCGGTGATCCATGCCATGACCACGGTTTCGACCGGGGGATTTTCCGCATCGGACAAATCCTTTGGCCTGTATCAGGGCCTGCCGGAATATGCGGCGGTGGTGTTCATGCTGATGGGGTCTTTGCCCTTTGTGCGGTTCATCCAACTGGCGCAGGGGTCGTTGCGCCCCCTGTTGAACGATGCGCAGGTGCGGGCCTATCTGCGTTGGAACATCTATGCGACCGGGGCCATCGTTCTGTACGAATTCATGACCCACGGCTTTGCGCTAGAGCCCTTGGTCCGCGAAACCCTGTTCAACGTGGTCTCCACCTTTTCCGGAACGGGCTTTGCCAGCGTTGATCTTTCGGCTTGGGGGCCGTTTCCCTTTGTCGTCTTGATCGTGGTCGGGCTGATCGGGGGCTGCACGTCATCGACGGGATGTTCGGTCAAGGTCTTTCGCTATCTGATCCTGTTCGAGGCGATCAAGGTTCAGATCCGCCAGCTGCTGAACCCGGCGGCCATCACCCGCCTGCGCTATGACGGGC
>JALQUQ010000277.1 GCA_023263735.1 Paracoccaceae bacterium
GTTCTGTCTCTCAACGCCGCAAGACGATCAACACGGTCCTGGCCTGGTCTGTCGGTCTGTTGATTTTCTTTCCGATCCTCTGGACCATCCTGACCAGCTTCAAGACCGAAGGCGACGCCATCGCCTATCCGCCCAAATTCCTGTTCTTTGACTGGACGCTTGAGAATTATGCGATCGTTCAGGAACGCTCGAACTACATGCGGTATCTGTGGAATTCGGTCATCATCGCGGGCGGGTCGACCCTTCTGGGGGTGCTGATCGCGGTGCCCGCCGCGTGGTCGATGGCTTTTGTGCCCTCAAAGCGCACCAAGGATATCCTGATGTGGATGCTGTCCACCAAGATGCTGCCGGCGGTGGGGGTGCTGTATCCGATCTATCTGGTCTTTATCAAACTCGGGCTCTTGGATACCCGCATCGGCCTTGTCATCGTGCTGATGCTGATCAACCTGCCGATCATCGTCTGGATGCTTTACACCTATTTCAAGGAAATCCCGGGGGAAATCCTTGAGGCCTGCCGGATGGATGGGGCCACGCTCAAGGAAGAAATCCTGTATGTGCTGACACCGATGGCCATTCCGGGGATCGCCTCGACGATCCTTCTGAACATCATCCTCGCTTGGAACGAGGCGTTCTGGACCTTGAACCTGACCGCCGCCAAAGCCGGGCCGCTGACCGCCTTTATCGCCAGCTATTCCTCGCCCGAAGGTCTCTTCTACGCCAAACTCAGCGCGGCCAGCACCATGGCCATCGCCCCGATCCTTATCCTCGGCTGGTTCAGCCAAAAGCAACTCGTCCGCGGCCTGACCTTTGGCGCGGTGAAGTGAGGTTCCCATGGGAAAGATTAGTCTGAAATCCGTCCGCAAGTCTTTTGGCGACACGCATGTCATCCCGGGCATCGATCTGGACATCAACGAGGGCGAATTCGTCGTTTTCGTTGGACCCTCTGGCTGCGGCAAATCCACCCTGTTGCGCCTGATCGCCGGGCTGGAGGATACCTCGGGCGGCTCGATTGCCATCGATGGCAAGGATGCGACCGACCTTCCGCCGGCCAAGCGTGGCTTGGCGATGGTGTTCCAGTCCTACGCCCTTTATCCCCATATGACGGTGCGCAAGAACATTGCCTTTCCACTGAAAATGGCGGGCATGGATCAGGCCGAACAAGATCGCCGCGTGACCCATGCCGCCAGCATCCTGAACCTGACCAACTATCTGGATCGCCGCCCCGGCCAGCTTTCGGGCGGTCAACGGCAGCGCGTGGCCATCGGGCGCGCCATCGTGCGGGAACCGGCGGCCTTTTTGTTCGACGAACCGCTGTCGAACCTAGACGCGGCGCTGCGTGTGTCGATGCGGCAAGAGATCAGCGAACTGCACCAGTCCCTGAAAACGACGATGATCTATGTGACGCATGATCAGGTCGAGGCGATGACCATGGCCGACAAGATCGTGGTTCTGAACGCCGGGCGCATCGAACAGGTCGGCAGCCCGATGGACCTGTACCGGACCCCCGACAATCTGTTCGTGGCCGGTTTCATCGGCAGCCCCAAGATGAATTTCATTCAGGGTATGGTCGCCGAGCAGCACGGATGCCATACGGTAGGTGTACGGCCGGAGCATCTGGATATTTCGGCCGATGGGCCGTGGTCCGGCACCGTTGGTCTGTCGGAACATCTGGGCTCTGATACCTTCCTCAAGGTGAACGCCGGGCCCTTGGGCATCCTGACCGTTCGCGCGACCGGAGAGGTTGATGTTCACCACGGCGATACCATTCGCCTGTCGCCGCAACCGGGCAAGATCCACCGCTTTGACAAAGACGGAAAGGCGATCCGGTGATGCGTTTGCAGGGAAAAACCGCCCTGATCACAGGGGCCGCGCGTGGGATCGGGCTGGAATTTGCCCGCCGCTATATCGCCGAGGGCGCCACCGTGGCCTTGGCGGATATCAACAAAGACGCCGTTGAGGCGGCGGCGGCCTCATTGGGGCCAAAGGCCGTGGCGGTGGTGATGGATGTCACCCGTCAGGACAGCATCGACGCAGGCTTTGCCGATGCGGTGGCAAAACTGGGCAAGCTGGACATCCTGATCAACAATGCCGCCCTTTTCAGCGCCGCCCCGATCGTGGAAATCGACCGCGCGGATTACGACAAGCTTTTCGCCGTCAATGTCGCGGGCACCCTGTTTTGTATGCAGGCGGCGGCAAAGGTGATGATCGCGGCCGGAAAAGGCGGCAAAATCATCAACATGGCCAGTCAGGCCGGGCGGCGGGGCGAAGGTCTGGTGGCCGTCTATTGCGCCACCAAGGCCGCTGTCATCAGCCTGACCCAATCGGCAGGTTTGGACTTGATCAAGCATAGGATCAACGTCAACGCCATCGCCCCCGGCGTGGTGGACGGTGAACACTGGGATGGTGTAGATGCCTTCTTTGCCAAATACGAAGGCAAGGCCTTGGGCCAAAAGAAGAAAGAAGTCGGAGAAGCCGTACCTCATGGCCGCATGGGTGTTGCGTCGGATTTGACGGGAATGGCCGTATTTCTGGCCTCGGATGAAGCGGATTACATCGTTGCGCAATGCTATGGCGTCGACGGTGGGAATTGGATGGCCTGATATGAATGCTCAAATGTCTCACGTGGCAATGCCGCAATATGATCGCAGCCAAGTGACCCCGGGGATCGTCCACATCGGTCTTGGCAACTTTCACCGCGCCCATATGGCCGTGTACCTGGACGACCTGATGAATCAGGGCTTGGCGATGGATTGGGGTATTCTGGGGGCCGGGGTGCGCCCCGCAGATGCCCGGATGCGCCAAGCGATGCTGGATCAGGATTGCCTGTCGACCGTGATCGAACTGGACCCGTTGGGCAAACGCGCGCGCCGCGTGGGGTCGATGATCGGCTTTATCGAAGTTGCCCCCGACAATGGCCCGCTGATCGCGGCGATGGCGCGCCCCGAAATCCGCATCGTTTCGCTGACCGTGACCGAGGGGGGCTATTTCGTCAGTGCCCAGACCGGCAGTTTTGACGACAGCTTTCCCGAAATTCAGGCCGATGGCCGGAACCCGGACAAGCCCACGACGGCCTTTGGCGCCATCATCGCGGCGCTGAAGAACCGGCGCGCGCATGGCATTCCTCCCTTTACTGTCATGTCGTGCGACAATCTCCCCGGCAATGGCCATGTGACCCATGCCGCCGTCGTGGGTCTTGCCCGCTTGTCCGATCCGGAACTGGCCGATTGGATCGATGCCAATGTCGCCTTTCCGAACGGGATGGTGGACCGGATCACCCCGGCCACCGGCCCCCGCGAAAGGGCGATGGCCGCAAGCTTTGGACTGGAGGCCGATCCGGTGCCCGTCACCTGCGAACCCTTCCGCCAATGGGTGGTCGAGGACCGGTTCCCCCAGGGCCGCCCGCCGTTTGAGCGGGTGGGTGTCACCTTCTCGGACCATGTTCATGCCTATGAAATGATGAAAATCCGCATTCTGAACGGGGGGCATGCCGTCATCGCCTATCCGGGCGGGCTGATGGATATCGAATTCGTGCATGAGGCGATGGCCAATCCGTTGATCACCGGATTTTTGGACAAGATCGAGCGGGAAGAGATCATCCCGACCGTGCCGCCGGTGCCGAACACCGATCTTGAGGCCTATTACGATCTGATCCGCGAGCGGTTTTCCAACCCCGAAGTGGCCGATACCGAGCGCCGCCTGTGCCTTGACGGATCGAACCGGCAGCCGAAATTCATTGTGCCCACCTTGCGCGATGGTTTGGCGGCGGGCAGCAGCATCACGGGCCTTGCGCTGGAATCGGCGCTGTGGTGCCGCTATTGCTTTGGGACGACCGAGTCCGGCGCGGTGATCGAGCCGAACGATCCGAACTGGGACGACCTGAAAGCCCGGTCGCAGAAGGCCAAGGCAAACCCGCAAGCCTGGCTCGAGATGACCGAGGTTTATGGCGATCTGGGGCAGGATGCGCGGTTTCAGACTGCCT
>JALQUQ010000278.1 GCA_023263735.1 Paracoccaceae bacterium
GGATCGTGCGCAGTCGGCTTACGACAAGGGCACCGAAGCAGTCACCGAGATGACCGAATTCGCCAAGGGCAATGTCGAAGCCGTTGTCGAAAGCGGCAAGATTCTGGCCGAAGGTGTGCAGACCATGGGCAAGACCTATGCCGATGAACAGACGGTTGGGTTCATGGCCTCGGTCTCCGTCGATCTGACCGCCAGCCGGAAATGACATCAGCCAGAAATGACATCGGGGGCCAAGGCCCCCTTTGCGCTGCCATGAAAAAGGCCGCCCGGTGGGGCGGCCTTTGCCTTGAGGAAAGGACTTGAGGATTTAGTCGGCTTTTGCCGCTTCGACCGAGATCTGAACGGTCAGCTCGTCGCTGACATAGGGGGCAAACATGTCGACCTTGTAATCCGAACGCAGCAAGGTGGTGGTGGCCGAAAAGCCCGCCCATTCCTTGTTTTCCATCGGATGCATGCCAGTCTGGTTCAGCACAGCGTCCAGAACCACCGATTTGGTGATGCCGTTCACGGTCAGATCGCCGGTGATCTTGGCGGTCTTTTCGCCGGTCACTTCGATGCCGGTCGAGGTGAAAGAGATCATTTCGTCGTCGGTCGCGTCAAAAAAGTCTTTCGACATGATATGGTCGAAACGGGCCTGCCAGCCGGTGAACATCGATTTCACCGGGAAAGACGCGGTGACCGAAGATGCCGCCGGATTTTCCTGATCGAACTGGATTTCGCCGTTGATGCCGCCAAACATGCCAAAGCTGGTCGAGAAGCCAAGGTGCGTATAGCTGAACACGATGGTCGAATGGCTCGGGTCCAGCGTGTATTTCTGGGCTTCGGCAAATGCCGGGGCGGAAAGCAAGGCGGCCGAAAGGGCCAAGGCGGCGAAACGAGTCATGAATACCTCTGAAAGTGATCTGGATCAGGGCTCCCTGCCCTGAGCGACGTTGGAAATGTGTCGGTCTGGGCGATTCCGCACAATTGCAGGTTTCCGAACAGGTGCTGTTCAATCTTCAACATCACACTTGTGTTGGGCCGGTGCCCCATGCAAAAGAGCGGCGGCTGGCCCAAGGTTGCCCCGGTTTCGGGGGAATTTCCGGGGCGGGCGACTTGCGCGCAAGGGAAAAGCCTGTATAAGGCCGCATCCCTCTGCATCTTCACGTGAACCGGCGATGCCTCTCGTGATCCGGGCCGCAGATGGGTCTGCCCGGACTTTGAAGCCGCCCGAGACGAAAAGGACGATACATGCCGCTGTACGAGCATGTCTTCATTTCGCGTCAGGACTTGTCCAACGCACAGGCCGAAGGCCTGATCGAACATTTCACCGCCGTGCTGTCGGATAACGGCGGCAAAGTGGTTGCCTCGGAATACTGGGGCGTCAAGACCATGGCTTACAAGATCAACAAGAACCGCAAGGGCCACTATGCCTTCCTGCGTTCGGACGCACCGTCGTCCGCCGTTCAAGAGATGGAACGCCTGATGCGCCTGCACGACGACGTGATGCGTGTGCTGACCATCAAGGTCGATGCCCACGAAGAAGGTCCGTCGGCTCAGATGCAAAAGCGTGATGACCGTGGTGACCGCGAAGAGCGCGGCGATCGTGGTGATCGTGGCGACCGCGGCGAGCGTCGTGAACGCCCGGCAGGCGACCGCCCTGACCGCGGCCCGCGTCGTTGATCGGCATCAGGAAAGGATTCTGAACCATGGCGAACAAACCCTTCTTCCGCCGCCGCAAGGTTTGCCCGTTCTCGGGCGAAAACGCTCCGGCGATCGACTACAAAGACACCCGTCTGCTGCAGCGCTACATCTCCGAGCGTGGCAAGATCGTTCCCTCGCGCATCACCGCCGTCTCGGCAAAGAAGCAGCGTGAACTGGCTCAGGCCATCAAGCGCGCCCGCTTCCTCGCCCTGCTGCCCTATGCTGTGAAATAAGGAGCACCTGACATGCAAGTGATCCTTCTGGAACGCGTGGCCAAACTGGGCCAAATGGGTGAAGTCGTTTCCGTCAAGGACGGCTATGCCCGTAACTTCCTGCTGCCGCAGGGCAAAGCGCTTCGTGCAAACGAATCGAACATCAAGAGCTTTGAGGCCCGCAAGGCCCAGCTGCAGGCCGAAAACCTGGAAACGAAAAAAGAAGCCGAAGCCGTCGCAGCCAAGCTCGATGGTCAGGTGTTCGTGGTTATCCGTTCGGCATCGGATGCTGGCGCTCTCTACGGCTCGGTCAACAACCGTGACGCTGCCGAAGCGGCAACCTCTGCAGGTTTCACCGTGAACCGCAACCAGGTTGTTCTGGATCGCCCGATCAAGGATCTGGGCCTGCACACCGTGACCGTGGTCCTGCACCCGGAAGTGTCGGCCAAGATCTCGCTGAACGTGGCCCGTTCGGTCGAAGAAGCCGAGCTGCAAGCGACCGGCAAGTCGATCCAGGAATTGGCTGCCGAGGCAGAAGCCGCAGCCGATTTCGAAATCGCCGAACTGTTCGACGACATCGGTGGCGCTGCTTCGGAAGAATAATCTTCCAAGCCATTGCCAAGATTACGGAAAACCGCGCCCTTGGGTGCGGTTTTTCATTTCTGGCCCCGATGGCGCGCGGCCGGATCGCGCAACCCGTTCCCCGATAGCGCCCCCGGTCAAAGACCGACGTTTGAATCCCGAAAACCGACGCGCGTGATGTCGCTTTTTTGTGCGAAACCCTAGGCCAGCCATGGCTGACTAACGCTGCAAAAAAGTTAACATGTCAGATGAACGCCATCGTCCCAGTCGCCCTGCCAAAGACTGACAACGCCATCGGCATCTTGTGCCTATGCGTGGGGCTGACCGTGTTTTCCATTCAAGACCTGATCTTGAAACTGCTGTCCGTTCACTATCCGCTGGGTCAGGCGATGGTGTTTCGCAGCCTCGTGGCCGTGCCCTTGCTTTTGTGGATGGCCCTGCGCGAAGGCGGGGTCGGCAACCTGTTTACCGCCGGAACCCTGTCCATGATCCAGCGGGGGGCCATTCTGGTGGCGGCCTATTTCGCCTATTATCTGGCGATTCCGTCGCTGCCCTTGGCCAAGGTGGCGGCGCTCTACTTCACCCTGCCGTTCTTTCTGACGATCCTGTGCGGGCTGACCGCGCGCCGGTCGGTGGGCTGGCGCCGTTGGGGGGCTGTTGCCTTTGGCTTTGCGGGCGTGCCCTTTGTGATTGCGGGCGATTGGGCCACGGCCGTCTGGATCCTGCCGCTGCTGTCGGCCCTGTCCTATGCCAGCCTGATGCTATTTTCCCGCCGGGTCGGGCAAACGCAAACCGCCTCGGCCATGGCGTTTTGGGCCAATGCGGTGTTTCTGGTCTTTGCCGTCGGTCTCTCGGCGCTCTTTGGGTGGGGCTGGGCCGAAGGGACGGTGACCCAACCCAGCCTGCGGTTTCTGCTCCAGGCATGGATCTGGCCCTCAACCGTCGATGCGCTGCTGATGGCGGGCTGCGGGGGCATTGCGGCGCTTGGGCTGACCCTGCTCAGCCAATCGTACAAACTGTCCGACTCGGCCCGCGTCGCCCCCTTTGAATATACTGCGCTGATCTGGGCGATTTTCTGGGGCTTCATGTTCTTTGACGAATGGCCCCGGCCGATCGAATGGGTCGGCATGGCGATGATCCTTGTCGCCGGGCTTGCGGTGCTGAAGCGGGAAAAGGCGCGCGACCTGCCGCTGTCTTTCCAACGGGTTGCCGCCGATCCCCCCGTCTGATCCGGCTGCACCTGCCCGACCACTGCCCCACCGATCCGCGCAAAAGGAAAGGGCCACACCTTGCGGTGCGGCCCCCTGTTCCCATGATGCTGGCCCAAAGGCCCGCAATCAAAGTTCGTCCAGCGCCTCGACAGCCTTTTGCAGGTCGTCTTTGCTGATCTCTTTGTCAGAGACTTTGGCCTGAGCCACGATGTGGTCAACGACCTTGTCTTCAAAGATCGGAGCGCGCAGCTGCTGCTGCATCTGGGTGTTCTTTTGAACGAAT
>JALQUQ010000279.1 GCA_023263735.1 Paracoccaceae bacterium
ATTGACCAACGCTTGCACCAAACCGGGCGCGACCCAGACTTCGGGCAGTTTCAGCGATTGCCAAAGCATGACCCCCACGGGCAGAACGAACCCGCTGAAAAACGGCAAAAGGCACAGGATCAGCGCCGCCATGGCCCCCGGGCCGCGCAACCGCTGACGTTCAACCGGGCGCTCCGCCCGCCCGATCCGGTGAAACCGCGCCCCGCGCCGCCCCAACCGTTCGAACCAGACCAAGAGCAAAATCAGCAGCATTACGATGCCCGCGATCTGCGCCGCCCCCCCCGCATTATTGCCGTTCAGCCATGTCGAGAAAATTCCGGTCGTCAGGGTCTGCACGTTGAAATAGGAAACCGTGCCGTAATCGGCGACCGTCTCCATCAGGGCAAGGGCGACACCCACGGCAATCGCCGGACGCGCCATCGGCAGGCCCACCCGCCGGAACACCCCCCAAGGCCCGCACCCAAGCGCCCGCGCCACCTCATAGGAACAGCCCGATTGCTCGCGAAATGCGGCCCGCGCCAGCAGATAGACATAGGGAAACAGGGCCGACGCCAGCACGACCACAGCCATGGGAATCGACCGCACCTCGGGGAACCAATAGTCCCGCGCGGTTTTCCACCCCATCAGACCGCGCAACCCCGATTGGACCGGCCCCGCATATTGCATCACATCGACCAGCGCATAGGCCCCGACATAGGCCGGAATCGCCAAGGGAAACAGCAGTGCCACATCCAGCCAGTTGCGCCCCGGAAAATTGTACATGCTGGTCAGCCAGGCCGCCCCCGTCCCGATCGAGGCCGTGAGCATCGCCACCCCAACCATCAGGGTCAGCGTATTGGCCAAATAGCGCGGCAGCACCGTGGAAATCAGATGCGGCCAGATGTTTTCGGTGGGGGTCACGGCCAGCCACAGCACCGAAATCAGCGGCGACAGAACGACGACCGCGATCACAAAGGCGCCCACCGTCCAGCGGTTGACGAACCCGCGCAGCAGGGGGGCCCGCAGAACGGGTGCCAGCGACTGATTTAGTTGACTGTTTTCCTTGGCCATAAAACCTGCGTTACACCCATGCACCCAACCTGTCCAGCCCGTCGTTCCGCGCCCAGACCCCGCCAAAGCAGCAAGCCTGCCGCACCCCACAAGATTTTGGCAAAGGCGCATTCTCCTTTGCCGCGAAACTGCCTATGGTCAACAAAACTCAGCAAAAGGGCCCGCCCTAGGATGAAGATCGTCTACCATCTTGGCGCACATTGCACGGATGACGAACGCCTGTTGCGGTGTTTGCTCAAGAACCGCGATCCGTTGGCGGCTTTGGGGGTGGTGGTGCCCGGCCCCAACAAATACCGCGCCTTGTTGCGCGATACGGCCATCACCCTCAATGGCCAGCCCGCCTCGGAAGACACCCAAGTCATGGTCCTTGACCAGATCATGGAGGAAGATCAGGCGGACCGGTTGATCCTGAGTTGGGAGAATTTTCTGTCTTTCCCCGGTTGGGCGATCAAGGACGGCCTCTATTTGGCCGCTGCCGAACGTATCCGCGCCTTTGCCCAGATCTTCCCCTCGATGGAGGCCGAATTCTTTCTGGCGATCCGCAATCTCTCGACCTTTTTGCCCGAGCTTTACAGCAAGCAAAAAGACATGCCGGTCAAAGAGTTTCTGGCGCAGGCCGATATCTTCAGCCTGCGCTGGTCTGACATGATCGAAGATATCCACCGGTTGAACCCCGGAATTCCGCTGACGATCTGGTGCGATGAAGATACGCCGCTTTTGTGGCCCGATGTGTTGCAGGCGGTGTCAGGCTGCCCCGACGGCACCGCGCTGGAGGGAAGCGACGAACTGCTGACCACGCTCATGTCGGCCGAGGGGTACAGCCGCATGTCCACCTATCTTTCGACCCATCCCCCCGCCAACCGCCAACAATGGCGGCGCGTCATTTCGGCCTTTCTGGACAAGTTTTCGGTGCCCGAAGCGGTCGAGATGGAGATCGATTTCCCCGGCTGGACCGAGTCAACCCTGGCCCAGTTGACCGCGAATTACATGGACGATATCGCCCAGATCCGGAAAATGCCCGGCGTCAAATTGCTGATGCCCTGATGAAAAAGCCCTGCGATGTGCAGGGCTTTTCGTGGTCGGTCACGACATCCCAAGCGCGTTCTTGTAAAGCTCAAGGATCGCATCTTCTTCGGCGACCTCATCGGCACTGCGTTTGCGCAGCGCGATGATCTTGCGCATCACCTTGGTGTCATAGCCCCGGCCCTTGGCCTCCGCGAACAGCTCTTTTTCCTGCTCGGCAATGTCTTTCTTTTCTGCCGCCAGTTGCTCGGCCCGTTCGATGAACTGGCGCAATTCGTCGGCGGTAACGGCATAATTGTCGGTCGGGTCGCTCATCATTGCCTCGTGTTCTGACGTTCTTTCGACTTCCCTAGCGAATGCGGCCGATTGGATCAAGGTCAGCCTCAGACTTGCGCGCGGGCCCGTGCTGGGCTACGCCTCGCGCAACACGCGAAAAACGGGGGACTGACGGATGGAATGGATGATCATGGTCGGGGCCGCGATCACCTTGGTCGGCGTGGCCGGATTGATCTGGTGCGTCGTTCTGGCAATGTCGGCCAAAAAGACCGGCGGCACCGATGCCGAAATCAAGGCGCGTCTGCAGCGCGTGGTGGTGATCAACCTTGGCGCGCTGGCGATCTCTGCCATTGGGTTGATGGCCGTGGTGACCGGGGTCATCCTCAGCTAAGCGGGTTCGACCACCGCCCCGGCCCTGACCTTTCCCAAAGAGACAAAGGCATCCCATCCCGGATGGGGGGCCCAGACCGCAGCATCGGCGGCCCATTTCGTCAGATCGCGGCGCAAGATCAGTGGCCCCTTGGCATCAGCCCAATGCATCGGGCCACCCAGATGACGCGGCACCCCCAAACCATGCACCGCGACCAGATCGATATCGCCGGTTGACCGTGCCAGACCCGCCGCCAACTGCCGCACCCCTTCATTCGCCAAGGCCGACATCCATCGGGCCACGATTTCGCGCGCGGGCAGGTTCAGCGGGGGCACACCCGGCACCGGATCCCCCAGTCGCGGGCTGGGCAAACCCGCCTCTGCCATCGCGTCGGCAATCGCCTCGGGGGCGACGCCCATGGCGATCAGACTGCGCACCGCCGTCGTTCCCGCCCCCGCCAACCGCCCCGCAATGCCCGCCGGGGCCTGCGTGCCGGTCATGATCACGATCATTCCCATCTGACGCAAGAAGGCCATCGCCTGCGCAGCGGTTTGCGCCCCTGCCCCCGGCGGCAAGGCCAGTTCCGAAACCCGCCGGTTTTGCACCAGACGATAGGCGCCCTCGGGCAAGGTCTGCCGCCCCATCACCAAAACCGTGCGCATCTCCCCCTCGGCCAGATGCGGGCCGGGGCGCAAGATCGCCGGAACCTCGGCATCGGGGCCGATCAGCACCAAAGGCAAATGCGCCAGATCCTCGGGGTCAAGGCTTGGGGTCAGACGCGACCATTCCGCCTCCCGCTTTGCGGCGGCCATCCGGCCCTGCTGCACCGAAAGCTCCTGCCGGGCGGCAACCTCTTTCAACTGGGCCACAAGCCGCATCTGATCGGAATCGGCCAAGACCACGCCCAGATCGCGCGACAAGGCGTTCAACAGAATGGGCCCAGTATGCAGCGGAATCGTCCCCCAGATGCCAAGGGTCGAAATCGCCACGGTCAGGGTGCTGCGCAACGCCTCGGGCCAGATTTGAACCGCATCCTCGGCCGCCAAAAGATGCCGCAGTGCCCGGCCTTCGGGGCGGGATTCCAGAATCTCGCAGCGCGACGCCTCATAGAACAAGGCCTGTTCACCGGGCAGCAACAGGCAGGCCTCAACACAATCGGCCAGACATTTCTGATAGGCCGGATCGCCAAACGCCTCGGCCCGAAAGGCCGCAACAGCGGCAAGATGGCCCCGC
>JALQUQ010000027.1 GCA_023263735.1 Paracoccaceae bacterium
GTCGTTTTGTGAAATGCAGTCATCGACCCCGCGCGAATTGCTCGATGGATCGTCGCTGACCACTCTGGTGCAGATGGTCGGGGCCGGAATCGGCGTGACATTGATTCCGGAAATGGCGGTCCCAGTCGAAACCCGGTCCTCATCGGTCTGTGTCAGCCGGTTCCGTGACCCGCAACCCAGTCGGACGATCGGCATGGTCTGGCGCAAAACAAGCCCCCTCGCCAAACAACTGACCGAGGTGGCCGACATCGTCAGAACCGCCGGACAGCGGACTGTGCCGTGACGCAACAGCGAAAAGCGCTTTGCCCCAAGTGGGGAAGTGCCTGATTTTCAAGGGAGAAGTGGCGGACCCGGAGCGATTCGAACGCCCGACCCTCAGATTCGTAGTCTGATGCTCTATCCAGCTGAGCTACGGGTCCGTCTTGAAGGGGCGTATACGAATCCCCGTCAGGGTTTGCAAGGGCAAAAATCACGGAATTTCATGAAGCTGTTTCGGAAGGCGGATTAAAAACTCCGTCCCCTCGGAATCCGAGCGGGAAAGTTCAAGTTTTCCTCCATGTCCACGCACCAATTCGGCAGCGATGACCAATCCCAGCCCCGTCCCGCCCTTTCGCGCATTTCCCTGAAAGGCTTCGAAAAGATGTTCACGGGCCTTTTGCGGCAGCCCGGGCCCGGTGTCGCCCACGCGAATCCACCATTCCGATTCGCCGTCGCCGGCTGAAAGTTCGATGGTGCCCCCACGACCCGTGGCCTCGATGGCCTGCCGGGCGTTGCGGACAAGGTTCGAGATCACGCGGAACAACTGCTCGGCATCGGCGCGGATGATGAGATTCGGATGCACGTCGATCAGGCAGCCTATGTCCGAATTGATCGCCAGACTTTCAGCCTCGACCACATCCTCTATAAGCGGGCGCAGGTGAAACCGCTCGATCCGCGGGGGGGGCTCTTCGGCTTTGCCAAAGGCCAGCGTCGCCTCACACAGATTGACGGCGCGCGAAATCGACCCAACCAGCTTCGGTGCAGCCCGCGCCACGACGGGGTCGGCACTGTCTTCGATCCGGTCCGCAAAAAGCTGGGCTGTCGTCAGAATGTTTCGCAGGTCATGACTGATTTTGGCCACCGCGCCACCAAGTTGCGCCAGATGCTCTTTTTGCCGCAGGGCGCTGGTCAGTTGGGTCTGCAGGCTCTGCAACGCCTCTTCTGCCGCCCGCAATTCGGTCACCCCCGCCGAGGGCGAAATCACCCGGCGCGAATCCTCGGGCGCCTCGGCATATGCGGCCATGTGCATGATCACACGGCGAATGGGCACGACGATCATCGTTCGCACCGAAAGAAACAGCAACACAGCCGTCACCGCCGAAATCAGGGCAGACAGCATCAGGATCCGCACACCATAGTCAACCATCGCCTCGCGCAGGGGGCCGGTCTCCATGGTGATTTCGATCAGCAGACCCGCTTGCTGCACCGGATTTCCGATCACGCGGATCACACGGTTCATCGGATCAGACAGCACCTGGATCGCGTCTCGGATCAGCTCCCACGGGCCAGAAAGCCGCAAATCATAGGTGTCGTAGACGGCTGCCGGGATCGGAGAGCTTAGGACCAGTTGCCGAACCTCATCCCGGCGCAGCACGACGTTGAACACACCCGCATTGACCAAAAGCTCGGATTCCAGCTCGGGGGAAATGCTCTGATCCGTCGCTAGCAGCGACAATGATGCGATCTGCGACTTCTCTAACCGCAACAAAAGGTAATCGGCCCGAAACCGCGCGATCGACGGCACAAAGATAAAGACTTCGGCCAGCATCACGAAAGCCACGGTCAACAGCAAAAAGCGCCCGGAAAGGGATTTGAAGAAGCGTCCCTTCCCCACGTTCACCGCCGTTCCTCCGCGACTGGTCAAGACTACGGCACCAGTTTCTGGATCAACCGGACCGCCTGTTTCACCATAGGATTATCAAAGAGCTGCGGAGAAAAATAGGCTCCTGCCGCACGTTTCGAGATTTCGCCCATCGTTGGATAAGGCGCGATCATCCCGGCCACGGTTGACAGTTTCATCTTGGCCGACAGCGCCAAGGCCCACAGGCCAATCAACTCTCCCGCACCCGCCCCGACAATGCCAACGCCAACCGGTCGCCCCTTGACCACCATCAGCTTGATCATTCCCGAAGTCGCCCCGCCAGCAATGGCACGGTCATTGTGATGAAAGTCCTGACGCAGCACCGTGAGCCCTGCGCCAAACCGATCGCGCGCCTCGGCCTCGGTCAGACCAACCTGCGCCAATTCAGGGTCGCAATAGGTGACCCGAGGGAGATGTGATGTCACAGCCCTAGCTGGCAATCCCAGAACCACCTGCCGGATCACCACACCCGCATGATAGCCCGCCAGATGGGTGAATTGCAGGCCCCCGGCGGCGTCACCCACCGCATAGACCTTTCGGTTCGACGAGCGCAGGCGCGCATCGACGACGACACCCCTCGCATTAAACTCCACCTTTGCCGCGTCCAGATTCAGTCCCGACAGATCAACCCGTCGCCCGGTTGCCACCAAAAGATGGCTGCCTTCGACGTGGGTTCCATCTTTCAGCCAAACGATAATCTTGCCATCCGATTGCATGACACGCGACGCAGGGCTGTCCTCCAGGATCTCGACCCCCTCGTGGCGAAGGCGCGACAGCGCAACGGCGGCCAGTTCTGGATCTTCGCGACCAAAGGCCTTGGTGGCCTCGATGACCGTCACCTTACACCCCAAGCGTCGATGCGCCTGCGCCATTTCCAGACCAATCGGGCCGCCGCCCAGCACGATCAAATGGTCGGGCTTCTCCCGCAGATCGAAAATCGTCTCGTTGGTCAGAAAGGTGACCTCGGCCAATCCCGGGATCGGGGGGATAAAGGCGCGGCTGCCGGTCGCAATCACGAATCGCCGTGCCTTGATCTGAAACGCCCCTGCCTCAACCCGGTCGGGCGCAACGAAACGCGCCCATTCGCGAAGCACCGTACAGCCCAGATTTTCAAACCGCTCTTGGCTGTCGACCGGTGCGATCTGATCGATCACGCGGCGAACATGATCCTTGACCGCGCCAAAGTCGATCTGGGGCTCAACGGCGGCAATCCCGAATTCCGCGCCACTCCGCTGGGCATGGGCTGCCTTTGCCGCGGCGATCAGCGCTTTTGACGGAACACAGCCTGTGTTCAGGCAATCCCCCCCCATCTCGCCGCCTTCGATCAGCACAACGCGGGCCCCCATTTGAACGGCCCCTGCGGCAACCGACAAACCGCCCGATCCGGCGCCGATGACACAAATGTCTGTTTTAATCAGCTTGCTCATTTCCGCTTTAGCCCCTTGATCACCATCGGCAGTGCAGAAAGCGCCCCCAATCCAAACAGCGGCCACACCAAATCCGGCGAAGCGATACGGTCAAGCGTCAGTGCCCCACCTTCGGCCAAGATCTGGTCGATTCCCGCCCCCGCCGCCGTAAAGATGATGGCCGCCGGTATGATCCCCGCAACCGTTGTGACGGCAAAAGGCACCAGCCCCACCCCGACAAAGGCCGGAACCAGATTCGCCAGAAAAAAGGGAATGGCCGGGACCAGCCGCATGGTCAGCAAAGCGGACCACTGATTGCCGTGCAACGCGTCGATGAGAGATTTGACGGGGCCACCGGACGTGGAAAGCCGCTTGGCAATATCCGCGCCAAAACCCGACCGGGCCGCGACAAAAATCGCAATTGCCCCAAGAGACGCCCCCATCACGTTATAGACGACCCCGGGAAACAGCCCAAACAAGAAACCACCGGTCAGTGTGGCCACGGTCGCCCCGGGCAGGCTGAAAGCAACCACGCAGAAGTAAACCACCACAAACCCCGCAGCCGCCATAACGGGATGCAAAGCCACCAGATCCGACAACTGCGCATGATAAAGACCAAGAGAATCCAACGATGCAAAGTCGCGCAAGTAAATCGCCCCAAAGATCGCGGCCAGCGCGATGACCAGTATGGGCATCCGCGACCAAATCGCGGCCTTCTTTGACTTTTGCATCTTGTTCCCCTTTTCGCTTACCCGCACAGTCGCGCGAAAATCGGGGACTAGGCCAGTAGGCTCACATCTGATTGATCAGAGCCCCCAAACTCTGTGAGCGATTGTAACCTTTCCGCGTGGCACGGCCTGCAACATCTGTTTCCTAATCCAGAATTGTTACAGGAAAAGCACCCGTAAGGCGTTGACTTGGCCCAGAACCCCCCTTAAAGCACGGGCTTCAAGTTACCAGCCCTCGAATCCTTTGTGGGTTCGGGCATTCCGTCTGATGGAGAGCCGCTATGAAGCGCACTTACCAACCGTCGAACCTGGTTCGCAAGCGTCGCCACGGGTTCCGCGCCCGTATGGCAACCAAAGGTGGCCGTCTGGTGTTGGCAGCACGCCGCGCCAAAGGCCGTAAGCGCCTGTCGGCTTAATCCTTTCTTCCCCGGTCCCGGGGTTTGACAGGTTTGCAAGACATGACGCCGCCGGAGGATATGGGTCAAGGCAAAACAGCCGATGCGCCCGTACAGCCTTCGGCGGTTTCGCTTTGCCTGAACGTTCTGAAAACCCGCCCGGAATTTCTTCGGGTCGCCTCGGCCCGCAGACAGGGGACCGGGGGTTTTCTGCTGCAAGCCCGTCATCGTAATGATGCGGACAGTCGGGTTCAGATCGGCTTTACGGCCTCAAAGAAGATTGGCAACGCCGTGGCCCGCAATCGGGCCAAGCGCAGGTTGCGCGCGATTGCGCGCGATGTCATGCCAAGGCTTGCCAAAGCGGGATGGGATTACGTCTTGGTTGCCCGCCCGGGGGCCACGATCGCACGTGATTATTCTGACCTGATCAGGGATCTGGAAAGCGCATTGCGCCAGATTCACAAAGAGAAGCCATGACCCTTTTGGCCCAGATCGTGGCCTTGCCGGTTCGGGCTTATCGCCTCATCTTGTCGCCGTGGGTCGGACACGGTTGCCGCTATCAACCCACCTGCTCGGCCTATGCGCTTGAAGCCTTAGAGCGACATGGCGCGGCAAAGGGCAGTTATCTGATGATTCACCGCATCTGCCGCTGCCACCCTTGGGGAGGACATGGCTATGACCCTGTCCCCGGCGCTGACCCGGATCACGACCTAAACAAGCGTCGCGATCACGGAGCGTAGGGTTTCCAACCCCTCACCTTTTTCCGAACTGGTCACGATGATTTCCGGATAGGCTGCCGGATGGGCGGCCAGCGCCCCCTGAACCTGCGCGATGTTTTCTTCGCGGGTGGCGCGGTTCACTTTATCCGCCTTGGTCATGACGACCTGAAAGGTCACTGCGGCCCGATCCAGCAGTGTCAGAATCTCATCATCCACCTTTTTGATCCCGTGACGGGTATCGATCAGCACAAAGGCGCGGCGCAGGGTCTGCCGCCCCTGCAAATAGCTTTTCAACAGAGCCTGCCACTTGGCGACCACAGCAACCGGGGCCTCGGCAAAGCCATAGCCGGGAAGGTCGACCAGATACCGCTCTTCTCCCAACGTGAAATAGTTGATTTCTTGCGTCCGACCCGGCGTGTTCGACGCGCGGGCAAGGTTCTTGCGCCCGGTCAAAGCGTTGATCAAACTGGATTTGCCCACGTTCGACCGCCCGGCAAAGCAGACCTCCAACCGGTCTGCGGGCGGCAAACCAGACATGGCGACCACGCCTTTGACAAAATCGACCGGCCCAGCAAACAGCAGGCGCCCTTTTTCTCGCGAAAACTCATCCGGTTCTTCGGCAAGAGGAAATTGCAACGTCATTTGATCCTAACCTCATCGCCAACCGCAATCGCGCCAGATTCCACCACCACTGCATAGGTGCCAAAATCCTGATGCCCGTAGAACATGTTCAAAGCCCCCAGCGTATCGGCATCTGATACGCCCGTCTCGGGGTTAACCGTGGTGGCCTTGCAGCGGGTGATCCGCTGCCGAATTTCCAGAACCGCCGCGCCGATCTGTATCTGACGGCCAATCAGATCGAACTCTTGCCACGGGGCCAGGCCATCCAGCCACAGATTGCCGCGCCACCGATGGCGCGACAAATCCTTACCCATCCGGCGACCCAATTCGTCATTGGTCGCCAAGCCAAGCACCGAAAGAAAAGGATCGGGCCAATCGGTCATCGCCTGCCCCGGCACGCGTTCAACCCGGGCCGCCGCCGGCCGATCGGCTGGCCACAACGGACGCAACCAATCCAGCAAAGCCGCGCCATCGGTGTCGGGGGCAACCGTGATCTCTCCAGCAACCGGATGCATCAGAGTGACGCGTCGCGACGACTCATCCAGTTTGGCACGGATTGCCATCAACTGATGCCCGGCAACCCCGCGCAAAAAGTTCATCTTGGGCTGCCATTCAGTCAGCACCTGAAACTTTGCCGCGTCATGGGCCACGGCCCATTCACGATCAAAAGGCAAAGCGCGCCCCTTTGTCAGGGACGCGCCAGCCATGTCTTCAAACCCAATGGACTTGATCGGATGGCGAACGATATGCGCCAGCCTTATCATTTCTTGCTGGGTTTCTTTGTCGAATTCGCCGCCACGGCCACCGGCTTTTTCTTGAAGCTGGCTTTGATGTTGCCAAAGATATCCGGCTTGTGACCATGGCTGCGCATGATCAGGTACTGCTGGGTAAAGGTGATGATGTTGTTTGTGATCCAGTACACCACCAAGCCCGATGCAAAGCTGCCCAACATGAACATGAAAATCCACGGCATGAAGGCAAAGATCTGCTGCTGCACCGGATCGGTGGGCGCCGGGTTCAGTTTCTGCTGCAACCACATCGAGATGCCGAGAAGGATCGGCAAGACCCCGATAAAGATCATGTGCAGCATCGACCCCTGGACAGGCGCCGCCCAAGGCAGCAGGCCAAAGAGGTTGAACAGAGACGACGGATCGGGGGCAGACAGGTCATTGAGCCAGCCAAAGAACGGCGAATGACGCAGTTCGATCGTGACAAAAATCACCTTGTAGAGCGAGAAGAAGATCGGGATCTGAATCAGGATCGGAAGGCAGCCCGCAGCGGGGTTCACCTTCTTATCCTTGTAAAGCTTCATCATTTCGCGCTGAAGCATCTGCTTGTCTTCGCCCGCGCGCTCTTTCAGCGCTTCCATTTCGGGCTGCAGTTCTTTCATGCGCGCCATGCTGACATATGATTTATACGCAAGCGGCAGCACGATCAGCTTCAGCACAAAGGTCAGTGCGATGATCGACAGACCCATGTTGCCAATGGCGCCGTGCAGCCAATGCAGAACGGTAAAGATCGGCTTGGTCAGGAAGAAGAACCAACCCCAGTCGATCACGTCAAGGAAGCCGGCAATCGGGGTGCCCGCCGTGCCATCGGTGGTGCCCGTGGCCTGATATTCTTTCAGCTTTTCCCATTCCTTGGCACCTGCGAACAGACGCTGCGAAACGGTGGTCGAAGCACCAGGAGCCACCGAAACCACGGGGCTGCGCACTTCGGTCTGATAGATCTGGCTGGAGGGGACGTATTTCACCACCGAGGTGAAGGCCGAACCCTGCTGCGGAACCAGCACAGTCATCCAGTATTTGCTGGTAAAGCCGATCCAGCCATCGGCGGTCGCGTCGGTGACTTCGGCATTGCCGCCTTCGCGATCCACAACCGGCAGCTTTGCGACATCGTCATACTTGATTTCAGTCCGGGTGCCGTCCGAGCTACGAACAACGCCTTCGTGGCTGATGAAGAACTTTTCCAGATCGGTCGGCGTGCCGTGGCGGGCAACGATGCCATAGGGGAACAGCCGCGCCTCGGACGTACCGGTGTTTTTCACCGTCTCGTTGACCGTGAACATAAAGTCCTGATCAACAGAAATCTCACGCTTGAACTCCAGCCCTTTGCCATTGTTCCAGATCATGGTGACCGGATTTCCGGGCGAAAGCGTGCCGCCGCCAGCCGGCGTCCATTCGGTGTTGGCACCGGGCACATCGGCATAATCCAGCGAACCGGCCGGGCCCCAACCAAACAGGGCGTAATAGGCATTTTCCTGCCCCACAGGCGACAGCAGGCGAACGATGTCAGACCCCGGTTCCAGCGTCTTTTTGTACTCTCTCAACTGCAGATCGTCGATCCGGCCGCCCAGCAGTGAAATGGTGCCAGTCAACGACGGCGTGTCGATCGTGACACGCGGTGCCGCAGCGGCAGCGGTGGGCGCATCCGACTGGGTCGCAACAGGGTCTGCCGCAGATGCCGGTGGCGCAGCAGCCTGACCATCCGTGGCCGTTGCCGTCACAGCCGGAGCGTTCGGGTCAACCACAGGGTCAGGTTGCGGGAACAGCATGTACCAGCCCATGATGACCACAAAGGACAGCACAGTTGCCAGGATAAGATTCTTGTTCTGATCGTCCATCGGGACATCCGCCAACGTTGTTCAGGTCAGCGGTCGTTCAACAGAAGGGGGCCGAAAAGGTCAAGCGGTTTTCCGGGAAACGGCCCCCTTCTGCGGCGATCAACCACTCAAATCTTGGCGTTTCGGGGCTGATCCCACGAAAAGGGTCACTTTGACCGCCTGGTCAGGCCCAGCGGTTTGATGCGTGCCGCCTCATGCCGAGCGATCCAGGGCAGCGTTTCATCAAATGCCATAGGCCGGCCAATCCCGAACCCCTGCACATGGCCGCACCCCAATTGTGCAACGGTCGCATGTTCGGCCGGGGTTTCAACGCCCTCTGCCAAAGTTTCCAGACCAAGTTGTTCGGCCAGCGACACAATGCCCGCCACCATCTGCTTTTGCATCGGATCGTCATCGACCCGGTGAATAAAGCTGCGATCAATCTTGATTCGCTGAATGGAATAGCGGCGCAAATTGGCAAGGCACAAAAGGCCCGTGCCAAAGTCATCCAGATCGATGTGGCACCCCATTTTGGACAATCCGGCAAGGTTGGAAACCACCACGTCATCATCGCTGCGCACGGCCACGCTTTCCAGCACCTCTATGGTCAGGCGATGCGGTTCGATGCCGAACCGGTCCAGATCCCACTTGAGCTTTTCGCAAAGACTGGGATTGCGCAGATCGTTTTCAGAAAAATTGACCGCAACCCTTGGCACGGAAAGTCCGGCCTTGTCCCATCGGACGAGGGCACTGAGTGATTGATAGAGGATCACCTCAACAAGGCGCTCAGACAGGCCCGCGTCATCGATCACCGGCAGGAATTCGGCGGGCGAAATCACGCCCTTTTGCGGATGAACCCATCGCGCCAACGCTTCGAACCCGGAAACGGCCCCGGTATCGGTACACACTTGGGGCTGAAACCACGCCATCACCTCGCCCTCATCCAATGCTTTTTGGATGCCCGCGCGCAATTCCGCCCGATCGGCGCGACGGCGGGTCAGATCAGGTTGAAAGGCGCGGATCGCAGACGGGCCATGGTGCAACGCCTCATCCGCCGCGATGCGCGCCGCATCCAGAATTGATCGCCCCAACGGCGCAGGGCTGCGTTCGGCCAGACAAAAGCCGATGGAGACCGATGGATGCAGGGTCAATTCCCCCTCAACCATCGCCGCTGAAATGCAGGCCTGCAGACGAGAGGAAAGCTGGACGGCCGTTTCCAGATCAAACCGGCGAATGGGGGACAGGATCACCGCATAAGCCGGAACATCCCCAGCCAGCCGCGCAACCATATCACCACCCCGCAAGACAGCGCCCAACCGCTCTCCCACACGATAGATCATCCGGTCGGTCACATGCTGGCCATGTCGGCCAGCGAACCGGTCGATTTCGTCAAAAACGATCACAAAACAGGCCGTGGTCAGGCCCGTTACGGGCTGATCCGCCAAGATCTGATCAAGAACTTTCAGCGCCCTAACCTCAGACGCGAAGCCGCCCGCCAGATCAGAGGGTTCGTCGATCATCACAGCGCCGTGGGATCGCATGGACATCAGCGCAACGATCACCGGGCATAAGAGTGCCGTTGCGATCACGGCGTTTTCGCCGCCCAACCACAAGGCCACAAGACTGACCGAGGGCAGAAAAACCAGCACTTCGACCCGGGCGAACCACCAGCCTTGCCCGGACTTGCCAGCAGAGCGGAACTTTTGCGCCATCGTCTTTGCCCCCGATCCATGCGTCGAAGGTCACGCTAGGGGCAGTTCCTGACCGAAAACTTAATCCAGTTTGCCCAGATGCGGAGGATTTTCCATATCCGGGGCCAAGCCCCGCATCAGACCCGCAAAGTCGAAAATACCGGGGTCGGCCAAATGGGAGGGTCGGACATTCATCAATGACCGAAACATCACCTGCCGTCGGCCGGGAACACGGGTTTCCCATTCATCCAACAGCTTTTTCACTTGGGCGCGCTGCAACCCTTCCTGACTTCCGCACAGATCGCAGGGAATGATCGGATAGTTCATGGCGCGGGCAAATTTATCGCAATCGGCCTCGGCCACAAAGGCCAAGGGCCGCGCGACGAACAGATCACCATCTTCGTTCAGCAAACGCGGCGGCATGGTTGCCAAACGGCCGCCGTGGAAGAGGTTCATGAAGAAGGTTTCCAACAGATCGTCTCGGTGGTGGCCCAGAACGACCGTCGAACAGCCCTCTTCGCGCGCAATCCGATAAAGATTACCCCGACGCAAACGCGAGCAGAGCGAACACATCGTCCCGCCGGGTTTGATCTTGTCGACCACGACCGAATAGGTGTCCTGATATTCAATGCGATGCGGCACGCCCATCCGGGTCAGGAATTCGGGCAGCACCGTTGCGGGAAACCCGGGCTGCCCCTGATCCAGATTGCAGGCCAGCAGGTCAACTGGCAGCAAGCCACGCCATTTCAATTCATGCAGCACGGCCAAAAGGGTGTAACTGTCCTTGCCCCCCGAAAGACACACCAGCCAACGATCCCCCGGCACGATCATGCCATAGGTTTCCATCGCCTCGCGCACCTGTTGCACCAGACGTTTGCGCAGTTTGCGGAACTCTAGCCCCTTGGGCGCCCCGTAAAACAGCGGGTGGATATCGTCGGCGATATCGTCAGACTCGTCCAGCATGGCAGGCCTTTCACCAAGAATGCGCGCTTATCCGTGACCGTGGCGATAGGGTCAAGCGTCAGACGTGCTGCGCCCCGTTTACCTCAATTTCGGCCCCGGAAATATAGGTCGACTGATCCGAACAAAGGAACCAGATCAAATCCGCAACTTCCTTGGGTTGACCCAAACGCTGCAAAGGCAGTTTCTCGACTATCTTGTCTGTGCCAGGGGAAAGAATGGCCGTCTGGATTTCCCCCGGGGCGATGGCATTGACCCGCACCCCCAGCGGCCCGAAGTCATGCGCCATTTCACGGGTCAACGCGGCCAGCGCCGCCTTTGACGTCGCATAGGCGGCCCCGGCAAAGGGATGAACGCGCGCGCCCGCAATCGATGTCACGTTCACAACCGACCCTTTCGCGGACGACAGCTCATCCTTGAGACCGCGGGCCAAGACGATCGAGGCGAAAAAGTTGACGTGAAACACCTGACCCCAGGTGCGAAGGTCGGTTTCCAAGGTGTTCAACCGCGATCCATTGGGGCCTTTCGGGCTGATCCCCGCGTTATTTACCAAGGCATGAAGTCTGCCCTGAACCTTATCCTTGATCAGGGCAATCGCCTCGATCGTTTTGTTGGGGTCTGCAAGATCGATCTGAATGTGGTTCTCCTCGCCCCCCGGCCAAGGGCACCGCGGATCAAAGGGTTGGCGCGAACAGGTCAACACCCGCCATCCTTCGGATGAAAACCGTTTGACCGTCGCATGGCCGATCCCGCGCGAGGCCCCAGTCAGCACCAATGTCTTTTGCTCGCTCATTTTCGTCCCCGGTCAAACTGTGGTTAAACTAAGCTGGGAATTGCGGAACGCAAGGCGGCCAAAATTCTTGGCTTGCGCCTGCAAAGGCGTTACTTAGGCCCCCTACGCAGGAGGCCTGCCCGATGAAACAACAGACATTGACCATGCAAGACGCCATTCATACCGCCAAGATGCTGAGCGAAGCCCTGCCCTACCTTCAGCGCTATTCCGGCGCTGTTGTCGTGGTGAAGTTTGGCGGCAACGCCATGGGCGATGATGATGCGATGGCCGAATTCGCGCGTGACATCGTTCTGATGCGCCAGGTGGGGGTGAACCCGGTCGTTGTGCACGGCGGCGGGCCGATGATCAACGACATGCTGAACAAGCTGGGGATCAAGTCGGAATTCGTGCGCGGCAAGCGTGTGACCGACAAGGCGACGGTCCAGGTTGTCGAGATGATCCTGTCGGGTCTGGTGAACAAGCGGATCGTGCAGGCAATCATGGATGCCGGTGGGCGCGCCGTCGGCATCTCGGGCAAGGATGATGACCTCATGGTCTGCGAGGCTGACGATCCCGAATTGGGGTTCGTGGGCCGCCCTATCGAAATGAATGTGCAAGTGCTCCGCGATCTTTACAATGCGGGCATCATCCCGGTCATTGCCCCGGTTGGTACGGGCATGGCCGATAACGAAACGTTCAACGTCAATGGCGACACGGCTGCCGGTGCCATTGCTGGCGCGTTGCAGGCCGACCGCCTGCTCCTCTTGACCGACGTGCCCGGCGTCAAAGGCCCCGATGGCAATGTGATGACCCAGATCACGCCCGAGGAAATTCGCGCCATGATCGCAGACGGCACCATTTCGGGCGGGATGATCCCGAAAACCGAAACGGCGCTGATGGCATTGGACAGGGGCACCCGCGCCGTGACCATCCTTGATGGCAAGGTGCCGAATGCGGCCCTGTTGGAATTGTTCACGGACCACGGCGCCGGATCGCAGATCCGCTCTACCGAACCGCGGGTCAAGCCGCACATCAAACGGTGACTCCGCTCGACATCGCCCAGCGCGTCCAAAGTGACGCGCTGGAGGTTCTGGGCGGCTTTCACCCGGAGCCGGACGAAGAAGGCTTTCCTTCGACGGCAAGAACCATTCTGCTGCTTGGCCCTGCCGAGCCGGGCTTTTGGCGGCATTTGACCGCACAACCCGAATGGCAAGACGGTCAGCCCGACCCGGTGGATCGCTGGTCCCGGCGGGCCATAGGGCGCATAGCCTGTGACCTTGGGGGCAAGGCCTTTTTCCCCTTTGGCGGCCCGCCCTATCATCCCTTTTACCGTTGGGCCTTGCGATCTGGCACGACATGGGAAAGCCCGGTGCGCCTTTTGGTGCATCAAAGCCAAGGCTTGATGGTCAGTTTTCGCGGGGCCTTGGCGCTGAAAGATCACATCGACCTTCCCTCGCCTGCAGCGAAACCCTGCGACACCTGCGCCGCGCCCTGCCTGACCGTCTGCCCAACACATGCACTGGGCGCGGCGGGCTATGATGTTCCGGCCTGCCATGCCCTTTTGGACACGCCACAAGGCCAACCCTGTCTATCCGGTGGATGTCTTGTTCGACGCGCTTGCCCGGTGTCACAGGCCTATGCAAGACTTCCCGAACAATCGGCCTATCACATGGCGCGATTCCATAAGACGGGGTAACCGTCTGAATCAAAGGGGAGAAGGAATGAAGCGGCTGATCCTGACGCGTCACGCGAAATCAAGCTGGGACGACCCACTAACGCCCGACCACGACCGCCCCCTGAACGAACGCGGCAAGGCCGCAGCCGCCGATCTGGGCCAATGGCTAGCCAGCCGCGGTTATGTGCCCGATCAGGTTCTGTGTTCTGATGCCGAACGCACGCGAAAAACCTTTGCGGGCATTGCCCCCGCCCTTCCCGGCGGTTTGACCATGGACCTAAAGCCCGCCCTGTATCACGCAGGGCCTGATGTGATGCTGGCCGTCTTGCGCCATGCCGTCGGCGATGTGGTGATGATGATCGGCCATAATCCGGGCATTGCGGAATTTGCGGCGCGACTGGTGGCCAAGGCACCCCAGAACGCGGAATTCATGCGCTATCCAACGGGTGCAACGCTTGTGGTCGATTTCAGCATCGACTCGTGGGCCGAGCTTGAGTTTGGCATGGGGACTGTCGACGATTTTATCGTGCCGCGCGAAATCGCGGCCTAAGCGCCGATCAGCGCCCGGCGGTCATTCTGCCGGGCGCCCAATCAGCGGCGCAGGATCACCCGGCGCCAATTCCTCAAAATCGAAATTGTCCAACCGACGCGCCCGTTTCGTGGCCTTTTCCGAACTGATGCGGATTTCTTCCAGATCCTTGGCCGCCTGACCAAAATGGCGATCCAGATTTTCGACCCGCGTTCCCAAACGTTCCACATCGCCGTACAGCAAGGCCAGTTCCTTGCGGATCGCCCCTGCTTGTTCCCGCATGCGCGCATCTTTCAGAACGGCCCGCATCGTGTTCA
>JALQUQ010000280.1 GCA_023263735.1 Paracoccaceae bacterium
GTCCACTGCCCCACCGCATGGAAGGTGTTTGCCTCGAAGGTGACGTTGCGCATCCGCCCGAAATCCAGCGACGCAAAGGACGTGTCGAACCCATTGATATCCTTGATATTGACAACATGGCCGTGCGGGAATCGCAGATCGCGCGCCTGAAAACCACCCGCGCCAATCGGGACGAAGCCACCTGCCAAGCGGCTCTGGCGGAACTCACCCGCCGCGCGGCCGAGGGCGGCAATCTCTTGGCCGCTGCCGTCGATGCAGCCCGCGCACGCGCTACAGTCGGAGAGATTTCAGACGCCATGGAAAAGGTTTTTGGACGTCACCGCGCCGAGGTCAAGACGCTGGCCGGGGTTTACGGGGCCGCCTATGAGGGCGATGCCGGTTTTGCTCAAATCCAGAAAGACGTTGAATCCTTTGCCGAAATCGAAGGTCGCCGCCCGCGGATGCTGGTGGTCAAGATGGGGCAAGACGGCCATGACCGCGGCGCCAAGGTCATCGCCACGGCCTTTGCCGATATCGGTTTTGACGTTGACGTGGGCCCGCTGTTCCAGACCCCCGAAGAGGCCGCGCAGGATGCCATCGACAACGACGTGCATGTCGTCGGGATTTCGTCGCAAGCGGCGGGTCACAAGACCCTTGCGCCAAAGCTGATCGAGGCGCTGAAGGCCAAGGGGGCCGAGGATATCCTGGTCATCTGTGGGGGGGTGATCCCGCAGCAAGACTATGATTTCCTTAAGAAAGCCGGGGTTAAGGCGATCTTTGGACCGGGCACCAACATCCCGCTTGCGGCCAAGGAAATTCTGGATCTGATCCGCGCCACCCGCGACTGATCTACTCCAGGCCCGCCTCTTGCATCAGGCGGCGGGCCTGATCTTCGGCCAGCCTTTCGCGCCCCTGACCATGCACCGGCACCTTGCCCGGTTCCAGAAACAGCGGGGCCGCCAAAGGCGACAGGCGGGGCAGGCGCCGCAGGTCAATGCGGCCCTGAACCCGCGCCAACATCTCTTCGACCCGCGAGAAATCGATCATACCGCGCATCGCCTCTTCGCGCGTGATCTGCATCAGCAAATGGTCGGGGTCGTATTTTCGCAGCGTGTCAAACAGGATATCCGAGGAAAAGGTCGCCTGCCGCCCGGTCTTGCGCCGCCCTTGATGACTGCGCTCGATCAGGCCCGCGATGATCGCGACATTGCGAAAGGTGCGTTTCATCACCGCATTGCCCGCCAACCACGTCTCTAACCCATGGCGCAGGGCGGCCAGATCGAAAAGCGGGGCAGGGTCGGTCACCGGTTCCAGCCCCCAGATCAGCGTGGCATAATCGGTGGCAACAAAACCAAGCGGATCAAGCCCCTGATCTTCCATCGTTTTTGTGATCAACAGGCCCAGCGTTTGCTGCGCATTGCGCCCCGAAAATCCATAGATCACCAGATGTTCGCGCCCATCATGGGGAAAGCTTTCCAGCAAAAGGCTGTCAGGGTCGGGCAGGCGCGACACCTCGCGTTGCAACGACAGCCATTCCGCCGTGTGCCGTGGCAAATCGGGCCAGCTATGGTGTTGAAAGATTTGCAGAATGCGTTCGGTCAACAGGGTTGAGGTCGCGAATTTGGTGCCGTTGAAGACCGCAACCTTAGGGTCGCGCCCTGGCTGCCGTGACACTTCGACGGTCAGCTCGTTCAGGCCTTCATAGCGCACGACCTCCCCCCCAATCAGGAAGGTGTCGCCGGGGGTCAGGCTTGCGGCAAAGGATTCCTCCACCTCCCCCAGGGGTGTGCCGCCGAACCGCCCCTTGAGCCGGACCTTCAGCGTTTCGATATCGATGATCGTTCCCAGATTCTGCCGGATGATCGCGGCCGTTCGCGGGTCGCGCAGATGCCATAAGTTGTTGGTTTGCTTTAGCCTTTGCCACTTGTCATAGGCCCGCAGCGCATAGCCGCCGGTGGCCACGAAATCCAAGGCATCGTCAAAGGCCGCGCGGGTCAGGTTGCGGTAAGGTCCGGCGCAAATGACCTCGTGATACAGTGCATCCGCCGAAAAGGGGCCGGCGCAGGCCCGCAAAAGGATGTGTTGGCACAAGACATCGCGGGGGCCGGGGCCGCGGGGTTCGCCGTCCAGCGCCCTGTCCTTGACGGCTGAAAGGGCGGCCTTGCACTCCACCACCTCGAACCGGTTGGCGGGCACCAGCAGGGCCTTGGACGGGGCGTTATAGCGATGATTGGCGCGCCCGATCCGTTGGACCAGACGCTTGACGTTTTTCGGCGCGCCCACCTGAATGACCAGATCGACATCGCCCCAGTCGATCCCCAGATCCAGCGAGCCGGTGCAAACCACGGCCCGCAACTGCCCTGCCGCCATGGCCTGTTCCACCCGATCGCGCTGTTCCCGAGACAGGCTGCCATGGTGGATGCCAATCGGGAGATCGTTCGAATTGTGCAACCAAAGGTCATGAAAGAACAGTTCGGCCTGGGCTCTTGTGTTGTGAAAGATCAAGGTGGTGGTGTGCTGTTGAACCTGCTCCAGGATCGCGGGAATGGCGTATCGCCCCCCGCCGCCCGACCATGGGGGCGGGGTATCGGTGTCCAGCATCGCAATATCGGGATCAGGGCCCGGCTCGGCCATCAGGATCTGGGTGTCCGGGGCCAGAAATTGCGCCAGCGCCGGGGGATCTTCGACCGTGGCCGACAGGCCAACCCGCCGCAGGCCGGGGCACAGGCTTTGCAGCCGCGTCAGCAACAGCATCAGTTGATCGCCGCGTTTGCTTTCGGCAAGGGCATGAATTTCATCGACAATCACCCGCGACAACCCGGCAAAGACGCGCGGCGCATCCTCGTAGGACAGCAAGAGCGCCAGACTCTCGGGCGTAGTCAACAGGATGTGCGGCGGGTCGGCCCGCTGTTTGCGGCGTTGGGTATAGCTGGTGTCGCCGGTGCGGTCTTCGACCCGGATTGGCAGGTTCGCCCCCTCGATCGGGGTGCGCAAATTGCGGCGGATGTCGGAGGTGAGCGCCTTGAGCGGCGAAATGTAAAGGGTGTGCAGCCCCTTGTGCCCCCCCGTTGCCAGTTCGGCCAGACTGGGCAGAAACCCGGCCAAGGTCTTGCCGCCGCCCGTAGGGGCGATCAACAGGGTTGCGGGCTGATCCGCGCGGGCCAGCATCTGGGTTTGATGGGGGTGAAGGTCCCAGCCTTTTGCCGAAAACCAGTCTGCAAGCGGGGGAGGGAGCGTTTTCATGGCGCAGAGGGTAGCTTTCCCAAGGGCATGGTCAACGGGCAGTTTTCGGGCGCGTGCAATCGGCTCTTGCCCCTTGGGCGCGGGCGTCATAATCCCGTGACATGCGTATCTTGTTTCTTGGCGATGTAATGGGGCGGTCCGGCCGCTCGGCGATTGCGGAGCGTTTGCCCGGTCTGCGGCAGGCGTGGGGCTTGGATTTCGTGGTCGTGAACGGCGAAAATGCCAGTTCTGGCATGGGGTTGACCGGCGATCATGCGAAACTGATCCTTGAGGCGGGGGCCGATTGCATTACGCTTGGCGATCATGCCTTTGATCAAAAGGACATGATGTCGTTCATCGAATCCGAGCCGCGGATCATTCGCCCGATCAACTTTTCCAAGATCGCGCCGGGCAAGGGCTATCGCGTGTTCAACGCGACCCATGGGCGCAAGGTGCTGGTGGCGCAGGTCTTGGGGCAGGTGTTCATGAAACGCCCCTTCGACGACCCCTTCAGCGCCATCGATCAGGTGTTGAAAAGCCACGCTCTGGGCGTTGCGGTGCAGGCCGCCATCGTGGATGTGCATGCCGAGGCGACCAGCGAGAAGCAGGCGATGGGCCATTATCTCGACGGCCGCGCCTCGCTGGTGGTCGGCACGCACACGCATGTACCGACGGCCGACTATCAGATCTTCGATGGCGGCACCGGCTATCTCAGCGATGCCGGCATGACCGGCGACT
>JALQUQ010000281.1 GCA_023263735.1 Paracoccaceae bacterium
CAGAACGTCGAATTGCGGCAACAGCTTTTTGACAAAGGCCACACCCTCGGATGATTTCAGATCAACCGCGATGCTGCATTTGCCACTGTTGGCCTGCACGAAATAGGGGTCCTGCGTTCCCAACCCCCGGCGAAAGGCATCGCCGCCCTTGGGCGGTTCCACCTTTACAACTTCGGCGCCCAGCATGGTCAGCAGGCTTCCCGCATAGGGGCCCGCGATAAACGCGCCAAAATCCAGAACCCGGATTCCGGCCAAAGGTTGCGCGGCATTTCTGTCGGCCATGATCACGCTCCTACCGGCACGAAATAGGGCAAGGCGAAACGGTCGTCGAACTGCACGACCTTGCATTCCAGCGCCATGCCGACATGCAGATCAACCTCCATCCCTTCGGGGATGCCGCTGACCAGACGCACGCCTTCCTCAAGATCGACGAGGGTGATGATATAGGGAACCTTGTCGCCCAGACTGGGGTGAACCGAATGGCGCGCGATGGCATAAGAGGCCAGCGTCGCCTTGCCGCTGGCCGGTTTCCAGCCGGTGTTGAACGACCGGCAGGTCGGGCAGATCGGTGAGGGCGGATGATGCGCCCCACCACAGTCATTGCAGCAATTCAGATGCAAGGTGCCTTTGGCCAGATGCTGCCAATAGGGCTGATCCAGATAGCGGTCTGCGGGTCTGATAACGGTCATGCGCGCCCCAAGATCATAGAACTTGCCCCTCTCAGCGTGATAAAGGCCGTTTCCGCCGCAACCTGGTTGGGGCTTTCCCCCCGCAGTTGGCGAACGGCTTCGGCAATCGTGTTAAGTCCGTGGAAGTACCCTTCGGACAGCAAGCCGCCGTGGGTGTTGACAGGCAGCGCACCGGTCGGACCGTTGCCGCCCGAAGTCAGGAAATCATGCGCCTCGCCCCGACCGATAAAGCCGAAGTCTTCCAGCGCGATCGGAACCATCATGGAGGTTGCGTCATAGATTTGCGCGACGTCGATATCCTTGGGCGACAGCCCCGCCTTGCCAAACAGCACCTCCCCCGCCTCTTCGGGGGCAAGGCTCCACGCCCGCTTGGCGTAAAGATACATGGGGACAGAGCCCGGAAAGATGTACTGCCCAGCCGCCAGCACATCGACCGCCTTTGCATTCATCGCCCGCGCCCGTTCGCGCGACACGATGACCATCGCCATCGCCCCGTCGGTTTCAAGGCAATAGTCATACACCCGCAGGGGTTCGGTGATGATCCGCCCCGCGCGGTAATCGTCCAGCGTCAGGGTCTTGTCTTGCAGCAACGCGCGCGGGTTGTTGTTGGCATAGGTGCGCTGCGTGACGGCAACACCGCCCAGCATGTCGGTGAACTGATCGCTCGTCAGCCCATACCGTTCTTTGTAGGCCATCGCGTAAAGGGCGTGGTGCTGTCCCGGGACCAGCAGACCAAAGGGGGCGGAATAGATATCGCCCGGAGGCTCCCCTTCATTGCTGACCCAATGGCCGTTCTGTTCGGTCAAGATACGCTCGCCACGCCCCAACCGTACCCCCGACCGGGCATTCAACGCGCGGTAAAACACGACGCAAGAGGCAAGGCCCGCCTCGATCGCAGCCGAAGCCTGCGCCACCGCACCACAGCAATTGACGCCCCCGAATTCGGTTTCGCCATAGTATTTCAGCGACGGCAGGCCAAGCGCGTTGACAACCGCCGCTTCGGACGTGTTGTCCCACGTATAGCGGACCAAACCGTCGATATCGTTGACCTCAAGCCCCGCATCGGCAAGGGCGGCCAGAATGGCCTCCATCGCCAAGCGAAGCTCACTTCGCCCCGAATTCTTGGAAAATTCCGTCTGGCCTAATCCGATAATGGAGGTCTTCATGCGTGATGTTGCCTTTCAGGGCGGTTCAAAATCAAAGGAAAAGCGCATCGCAAATGCGCTTTGACTTCCGCTTGGTGAACGATAGCCAACAGCCATGTCCGGTCAATCCAAGCGGCGGGCAGTTGGCCCTATGGCAGAAATAGGTTTGGCTACGGCGCGAAATGTTGCGATTCAACCACTGCCAAACCCCCAGATCAGGTAGATTTGGTGCGCAGGATGACCCCAATCGCCACCCAACCCATCAGACTTGCAAACAGAAAGACCGCCCCCACAGAAAAATGGCTGGCCATCAGCCCCAGAAACGGCCCGGCAACGCCAAGGGTCACAAACACCGCCGAAGAATAGACCGCCAGCGCCGATCCGCGATTTCGGTCAGGGATGCGGGCCAGCGCCTCGCGACCAATGGCGGGAAAGACCAGCGCATAGCCCACCCCGGCCACAAAGGCGCAGACAAAGGCCAAAATCCGGTCTGGCGCCAAGGCCATGCCCATCATCCCGAAATTCAGCACAACCAGAGACCACAGCGCGACGCGCGTGCCGCCAAACCGGTCGGGCAAGCCGCCCGTAAGCACCCGCGCCACAACCAACCCCACCGAAAACAGCGTGAGCGCCGCCCAACTGGGCTGCATGTTGCGCTCTTCGAACAGCAGAACGCTGAACGAGACGATGGACCCGTAACTGAACCCGACAAAGGCGATGGCAACGCAATACCACAGGATGCGCATCACCACCTCGCTCAGGCGAAGCACCGCGCCACCGGCCACCGAAACCGCGTGCATCCGCATCAGGGGAACGAACATCACCAGCGATCCGCACAGCGCCACAAGGGTCACCGCACCATAGCCCCAGCCCAGAAACAGCGCCCCGCCTATGGGCGCGCCTGCCGCCATGGCGCCGAACATCGCCGTTCCGACCCAGCCGACGATCAATCCCGACCGCGACGGGCCCGCCAAGGCCAGCCCCCAGGTTTGCGCGCCGATGACGACATAGCCTTCGGCCGTTGTCAGGAAAATCCGGCTGAGGAGCAGAAAGCCCGCCGCCCATGCGGGCTGGGCGGACAAGGCAACGGCAATCAACCCGATGGCCCCTGCCAAAGCGCCAAGACCAAAGCCCAGTTGCAAGGTGCGCTTTGGCCCATGGCGATCGGCAAAGGTGCCCGCAAGAACACGGGTGCCGATGGCCAGCAGAAACGGCAGCCCCGTCACCAATCCGACCACGGTCGGCCCGAGCTTCAGCTCTCGCGCCAGAAAAAGCGGGATCGCCGCCAAAGCGGCGCCCGAGATCAGATAAAGGACTGCCACAACCGCAAGCTGCGGCAGCACCAATCTCAGCAGGCTGCGCTGTGACATCTCAGCCTTTCTCGGCCATATCCTTTTCAAAGATCGGCAATCCGGCCTTGGCCGAATTCACACCGCAGGGCCAGCCGGCATAGACAGCCACTTGCACGACCAGACCGCGCAATTCGTCGGGCGTCACGCCGTTGGTGATGGCCTTTTGCATGTGGGCGGCCAATTCTTCGTTCTTGCCAAGCGCGCCAAGGATCGCGCAGGTCACAAGGCTGCGGTCGCGCGGCGACAATTCCGGCTGCTGCCAGATGTCGGCATACAGATAGTCTTTGCGCATCCGGTTGAATTGCGGAATGGCGACATAATGCGGAAGGTCTTCCATGGTCTTCTCCAAAGGGCGCGTGGCCACAGGCCACCATCAAGGGTTGCTGGGCAGCCGTGTCGCCGATCACAGGACGGTGAACAGGGCCGGTTTCATGGTCATCATCGGTAACAGGATCAGCGACGCAGCTTTAGCCAGATCGTTCAGACCCCTTGCAACTGTAAAGGTTTCCTGTGCCACGCATAGGTTTACCCTGATATGTCAGAGCGGAAAGCCCACCGATGCGGAAAGGCTGATACAGGTTCAGCCCATGCCCATTGACCCAGACGGGCCTGGCTGTCTGATCCCGCAGGTCCGGCACGCGCCCAAGGAAACCGAGCGAAGTGGGTGTTTGGCCCGTTTGATGATCATTGCGCGCACAAAACATCGGGTTTGGCAATTGATATAGGTTCATCCAATGGTTTACGGTC